>NZ_JBPAOH010000047.1:0-46501 GCF_050875635.1 Tolypothrix sp. VBCCA 56010 | reverse complement strand
TCAACTTCAAATGATTGTCAATAATCTTACAAGTTCAATTTTTGAGAACTTTAATAACCCTTCTTTCTATTTTTCCTCTGCCTAGAGTGACAAAAGAGGGTTATCTACAAGATCAGGTTGCACTTTCTGACAATCTCAAACTGCTGGCAGGTTTGCGTTATGACACCGTAAAACAAACACAGAAAACAAGCCAACCGATTTCGATTTAACTCGTTCGGAAACGACTCAAAACGATGATGCAGTCACCCCACGTATCGGCATCGTTTATCAGCCGATTCCAGAAGTTTCGCTTTATGCTAGTTATTCGCGATCGTTTACACCCAATACAGCCACTACTGTTAATGGCGATCCTTTAGAACCCGAACGCGGTGAGGGTTATGAAGTTGGAGTCAAAGCCGAACTACTTAGAGGCAGACTTTCTACAACGTTGGCTTACTTCGACATTACCAAACAAAATGTTGCCTCAACAGACCCTAACTCTCTGTTAGATTCAGTCGCAACGGGTGAGCAACAAAGTCGAGGCATTGAACTCGATGTTAGGGGGCAAATTTTACCAGGATGGAATATTATCGCTGCTTACGCTTACACGGATGCCGAAGTCACCGAAGATAACGTCATCGAGATTGGCAACCGATTACCAGGCACTCCTAAACACAGCGCCAGTTTATGGACAACTTATGAGTTTCAACAAAACAGTTTGCAAGGATTAGGCTTTGGCATTGGCTTCAATTACGTTGGAGAACGCCAAGGCGATTTGGACAACAGCTTTCGGGTAGACAGCTACTTCCTCACTAATACTGCCATATATTATCGGCGCAACAATTGGCGGGCAGCCCTCAATTTCAAAAATCTCTTCGACATCAACTATATCCAAGCTGCTTCCAATAGATTGTTTGAAATCGAACCTGGTGAACCCTTCACGGTGATTGGTTCTGTTTCCGTGCAGTTTTGATTGTGGCTGTACGATTTCGTATCGAGAAAGAAAATCAAAGGTGAAACATGAAATTCCGCAATCTAGTGTTAAAACTGCATGGGTCTATTGGCATTCTGATGGGGTTGCTGCTGGTAGTGATTAGCCTGTCAGGTGCGAGTATTGTTTTTCATGAAGAGCTCGCGCACTCAATCGATCGCTTTTATCAGTCACTCCCCAGGCAGAACAAGTATCCATTGACACTACCCTTGCACCCGTTCAGGCAGCCCATCCAAACTTGCCTGTGCAATATATTCGCGTTCCCCAGAAATCAAAAGAAACTTATCTCGTTGCCATGCAAGCAACTAATGGGCAGCGTCTAGAAACATTTGTCAATCCATATACAGGTGAAGTACTCGGTTCAAGAATTTGGGAGCGATCGCTTATTGGTTTTCTATATACCCTGCATCACGATTTGTTTGCAGGCAAAGTCGGGCAAATTATCGTGGGTATTACAGGCTTTTTACTTTAGAGCGATAAATCGCTCACTACGAACTTATATTTAATTATGTAAATCTACTTAAAAATTGTTTAATTTTTATCGCTTGGGTGCAGCATCGCCAAACTTAATCAAAAGCGCGATCGCAACACTAACAACTAAAATTATCGTCATACTCAAAGCTGAACCAAAGCCCCAATTTTGCGTAGAGCCGAGAAACTGGTTATAAATCAATCTTGCGGCTGTCATACTCGAAGCACCACCAAGTAATTCTGGGTCAACAAAATCACCCAATCCGGTAATGAATACTAACATTGAACCAGCAGCAATTCCTGGCAAAGTTTGCGGTACAGTCACTTGCCAAAAAGCTTGCACTGGATTTGCGCCTAAATCTGCTGCGGCTTCTAACAAGCGCTTGTCTAGTTTTTCTAAAGAGGCGTATAAAATTAAAACCATGTATGGCAGCAATCCATAACTCATGCCAATTAATACTGCTGAATCCTGGTTTAATAAATCTAAAGTAGGCAAGCCGAAATTGCTGAGTAAACTATTAAGTAAACCAGTAGGACGCAAAATTGTAATCCAAGCATAAGAACGAAGTAAAGAAGAAGTCCATAAAGGTAAGACAAAACCCAATAAAAGTAGATTTCGCCAGCGCTTCGGTACTATCTGAGCAATCCAATAAGCGACGGGTAAAGCGAAAATTAAACAAATTATTGTCGTGGCGATCGCCAAAAAAAGCGATCGCTTAATTACTTGCAGATAAAGTGGGTCAAATATCCGAATATAATTATCAAATCCACTCGGATTTACCAAATCTCCCGGTCGAATATCCGGTACTAAACTTAATTCAAAAATTATCAGTGTGGGTAACACCAGCAAAAGTAACAACCAAACGCCAGATGGCGCAAGTAATGCCAACGGTTGCAGCCAGTTAAAATTTGAGCGATGCAGTTTTGGCAATTGAGCGATATCGCTTGACGAATTTAGTTGAGAACGATGAGTTTGATTAGACACAAAATTGAGGAGCGTTGTTAGTTGTTAGTTGTTAGTTGTTAGTTGTTAGTTGTTAGTTGTTAGTTGGTGGTGGTTGGAGCGTTGTTAATTGCTGGTTGTTCCATTAACTCCTAACTACTAACTCCTAACTACTAACTCCTAACTATTCTAGCCGCTGGTTAATTGTGTCCAGTAGCGTTCGTAAACTTCTTCAAATTGTCCCAAAGGAGTTGCGCGTTCGCACTTCTCTAAAACCGACTCTGAGGGAAATAAAGTTGCATTGTTCTGTAAACTTTTTGGTAATTGCTCAAATCCAGCGCGATTGGGGGTGGAAATGCTTAAACGTTCACTGATTTGTGCGGCTACTTTTGGTTGTAAGAGAAAGTTAATCCAAGCATAAGCTCCATCGATATTCGGGGCGGTTTTGGGAATTACAATTGTATCAGTCCATAACGAAGAACCACTGCGGGGAGTTACATATTTAAGTTTAGGATTTTCTTGATTCATTTTTACCCCATCTGCTGAGTAACACATTGCCAATATTAAATCTCCTGCCAAAATTTGATTGCGCCATGCATCAGTATCAAAAGCAGCGATCGCCGATTTGAGAGATTTCAATTTTTCATAAGCTTGTTTGATTTCACTTTCGTTTTTTGAGTTGAAGGAATAACCCAGCATTTTCAAAGCTGATCCCATTACCTCTCGCACATCATTTAGTAATGTCATCCGCTTTGATAATTGCTTTTGATTTTGCCAAAGATAGTCCCAATCTTCTGGTGGGGGGTTGAGTATTTCTGAATTATAAAGTAAGCCGGTTGTCCCCCAATTGAAGGGGATACTGTAACGGTTGTTGGGATCGTAACTGGGATTTTGAAATTGGGGAAATAAATTATCAAAACCAGTCAGGCGATCGCGTTTTATTTCTGCTAACAACCCCAAGTCAACCATCTTCTGCACCATGTAGTCAGATGGGTAAATCGCGCTGTAAGTACCACCTCCACCAGCTTGCAGTTTAGCTAACATCACATCGTTGGAATCATACACATCTGCAAGCACTTTTACACCAAATTGGTTAGTAAAACTTTGTAGCAATTCTGGATCGGTATATTGTGCCCAGGTGTAAATATACAGTTGGTCACGGGAACCTTTGTTGGTAGAATTAGCTCGCACTTTTGCAAGTCTCCAGCCACAACCAGACAAAGACAAACCAGAAAGTGCTGTTACTCCTTTTAAAAATTTTCTTCTTTTAGTCATTTGACTCTTGACTATGGACTAATAGCTAAACAGTCAGTTTCTGCCCACCAAACGTAAATCGGTTTGTCACGGTCTGGTAAGCTGCCAAAGGTATTGGGTTGCAAAACAGTGATAGTAATACCGTTTGTTAATTCGACAACGTAATTAACGTGGGTTCCCAAATACATTACATTACCAAGTCGTCCTTCAAAGCAGTTAGTCGGCAAATTTGGCGGATAAATTGAGAGTTGAATTTTTTCTGGACGCACACTCACCATCACTGCTTGCGATAATTGAGTTGGTGTATCTTCAAAGCGGTTGACAACAATTGAAAGTCCCGATTTTGTGACAATTCGCACAGCAACAGGGTCTACTGCCGCGATTTCACCGCTGAATAAATTAGTATCGCCAATAAAATCAGCGACAAACGGTGTCCGTGGATGTTCGTAAATTTGACTGGGAGTGCCAATTTGTTCAATTTTGCCTTGATTCATCACTGCAATGCGATCGCTCAAAGATAGCGCTTCTTCTTGGTCATGTGTCACCATGATGAAGGTCAACCCCAAATCTTTGTGTAAATTCGACAGTTCAACCTGCATTTCTTTACGCAGTTTTAAATCTAAGGCTCCCAAAGGTTCATCCAGCAACAGCACTGCGGGACGATTGACTAATGCCCGCGCTAATGCTACCCTCTGTTGTTGACCACCTGATAATTGACTGGGAAAGCGCGATCGCAAACTTTCCATTTTCACTAGCTTTAAAGCATCTTTAACTCTACTTTCAATTTCTGAAAAGCGCAATTTCCGCAAACGCAGACCGAAGGCGATGTTATCCCATACATTCAAGTGGTTGAATAGAGCGTAGCTTTGAAATACAGTATTTACAGGTCGGCGGTAAGCAGGGACATTAGTCATATGCTGACCCCGAATCAATAGCTTGCCAGCATCCACCCTTTCAAATCCAGCAATTAAACGGAGTGTAGTTGTTTTGCCGCAACCGGATGGACCGAGAATACTAAAGAATTCTCCCTGTTTCACATCCAAATTTATTCCGTGTACCGCTGCTTCTTTGTTAAAAAACTTATAAACATCATGCAGTTCCACATCAAGCGGCTCAAAAGCCGCCATCCCCCCCTGATTCTGCGTTAAAGTTTGAGCCATAATTATCAGTAGACTACCGTGATAATACTAAATGAGAGTAAATTAATGTAGTCTATTAACCAGACTACACATAACACTTTGGTTTTTGGGGCATAGGGCATAGAAAATGGGGAATGGGTAATGGGTAATGGGAATTGGGCAATGGGAATTGGGCAATGGGCATTGGGAATAAAAAGAAGCGATCGCGTATTTCATGCCTCCCACATAGACCATGCCCAATGCCCGATGCCCCATGCCCAATGCCCAATTACCAATTACCAATTCCCAGTCTTCAAATTTGCACTAAAGTCCTGCTTGGTATTTAGGGCAATTGTATAAAGTTAATACTAATCTCGAAATCCTTATTTGTCTTATGTCTATTTTACAATCCTTTAAACTTGGCGGTAAAAAAGATACACGTACAGTCGGACGAAGTTTTCAGTCGATATTTTTCATCATATTTACCGCCGTCATGATGACGGGTGTTGCCGCTCGTTTGGCATATTTAGAAATTGTTCAAGGACCGCAACTCCGGAAACGAGCAGAGGCGAACCGAATTAGAATTATTTCCAAACAGCCAGAAAGAGGTAACATTTTTGACCGCAATGGGAAACTTTTAGCTAGTACTCGCTATCCTCGCTCTGTCTACTTGTGGCCTATGGCTTACACAAAACCAGAGTGGTCAATTGTTGCCCCGCGTTTATCTCAAATTCTGGAAATTCCTATTGAAGATATGGAAGAGAAACTTATACAGGCAGGTCCCAACTCTTCCTCACTTGTACGGATTGCTCGCGATTTGAACGACGCACAAATTACGGCACTCAAAGAGTATGAAACCGAACTGAAAAACGTAGAAATTCATACAGAAGCAGTGCGTTATTATCCCCACGGTCAAGCCTTGGGTCATGTACTGGGTTATACGCGAGAACTAACCCCCGACCAGTTGAAAGAAAGAAAGAACGATGGCTACCGACTGGGAGATGTCATAGGTCAGATGGGGGTAGAAAAGGCGTATGAAAAAACACTTCGGGGTGAATGGGGCGGTCAGCAGGTAGAAGTAGATGGCAGAGGTCGTCCGTTGCGGGTGTTGGGAGAGAAAGAGGCAAAAGCTGGTAACGATTTGCACTTGACTATAGATTTAAAAGTGCAACAGGCAGCAGAAAAAGCTTTAGGAACTACCAAAGGTGGGATTGTGGCAATCGATCCGAGGAATGGTGCTGTTTTGGCAATGGTGTCTTATCCTACCTTTGACCCAAATATCTTTTCTAAGCAAAAACTTTCTCAGAAAGACTGGCAAAGCGTACAAGGTAAACAGCATCCGTTGGTTAATCGCACCCTTAGTGCCTTTCCACCTGCGAGTACGTACAAAATTATCACTACGACAGCGGGATTGGAATCGGGTAAATTTACTCCGGACACGGTGTTGCAAACTTTCGGTTCGCTAACTGTTGGTGGGGTGACTTTTGGTGAATGGAACCACGCTGGATTTGGTCCATTGGGATTTCCGAGAGCGATCGCTATGAGTAGTGATACCTTTTTCTATCAAGTTGGTAGAAGAGTCGGTGGTCCAACTTTAATTGAATGGAGTCGCAAATATGGCTTTGGTCAAAGAACCGGCATTGAGTTTGCTTCGGAAGAATCAAAAGGCTTGGTTCCAGATGAGTCATGGAAACAGAAAGCTTGGAAGATACCCTGGACTGTCGGTGATACCATAAATATGTCAATTGGTCAAGGTGCTTTGCAAGTCACACCACTGCAATCTGCGATTATGTTTTCTGTTCCTGCTAATGGTGGCTACCGAGTTAAGCCGCATTTGCTTAAAGACCATGAAGAAGCAAAAAACTGGCGCACATCCTTAAACATGAAACCGACAACCATCAAAGTTCTGCGCGATGGTCTGCGAAAGGTGATAACTGAAGGGACAGGTAAGAGTTTGGACGTACCGACAATTGCCCCAACATCTGGAAAAAGTGGCACTGCTGAAGCTGGTGTTGGTCGTCCAAATCACACTTGGTTTGGTGCCTACTCCCCTAGCGATAAGCCGGAAATTGCGGTTGTAGCGTTTGGTGAAAACTCCGGGGGACATGGCGGTACCGATTGCGGTCCAATGGTCTTAAAAGTACTAGAAGCCTATTTTCAATCGAAGTACCCAGGCAAGTATCAAAAACCTGTAGTTGAGGGCGAAGCTAAAACTCAGGGTTCCGGAGGTAGGACTGGAGACTAGTAGTGAGCACTTTAGTGCTCTCCTTAAGCACTAAAGTACTCACTACTGATAGAAAATTCTGATACTTACCCTATTGTTTTTTCAATATATCCTGTGTGCGAGTTTAGCTGACATAGTGACAATTTTGTTGAATTATATACAAAGAATTATCTAAATATTACTCTTTGTTTTATGATCCCATTACAGTTATCGCCCTTGCTGAAAAAAGATACACTTACAGTCGGACGGGGTTTTCAGTCAATATTCTTCATCGTATTTACTTTACTAATGACGGGTGGAATGAGCGCTCGTTTGGCATATTTGCAACTTGTTGAAGGAACGCAGCACCGCAAGCAAGCAGAGTCCAACCGGATTCGCATTATTCCCAAACAACCGGAACGAGGCAACATTTTTGATTGCAATGGCAAACTTTTAGCTAGTACTCGCTATCCTCGGTCTGTGTATTTGTGGCCTATGGCTCACACTAAACAAGAATGGCATAAAGTTGCACCGCGTTTATCGCAAATTCTCGATATTCCGCAAGAGGAAATTGAAAAGAAATTACAAGAGGCTGGTTATAGGTCTTCTTCGCTAGTGCGGATTGCTCGTGATTTGAATGAAGCGCAAGTTACTGCATTGAAGGAATATGAAAATGAACTTCACGATGTAGAAATACATACCGAAGCAGTTCGCTACTACCCGCACGGTAAAGCCTTGGCTCACGTACTCGGTTATACGCGGGAGCTGACCGCCGAACAGTTGCAAGAAAAGCGGAAAGATGGCTACCGATTGGGAGATGCGATCGGTCAGATGGGGGTAGAAAAAGCGTATGAGAAAACGCTACGGGGCGAATGGGGCGGTCAGCAGTTAGAAGTAGATGGTAGAGGTCGTCCGCTGCGGGTTTTGGGCGAGAAAGAGGCAAAAGCTGGGCAAGATTTGCACTTGACTATAGATGTGGATCTGCAAAAAGCAGCAGAAAAAGCTTTAGGAGGTCGCAACGGTACGATTATCGCACTTGACCCAAACAACGGTGCGGTTTTAGCAATGGTGTCTCACCCTACTTTTGACCCAAATATCTTTTCTAAACAAAAAGTAACTAAAAAAGATTGGGAGACGGTACAAGGTGAAGATTATCCTTTGCTAAATCGCGCTTTGCGAGCTTATCCCCCTGCTAGTACTTTTAAAATAGTTACTGCGGCTGCTGGGTTGGAATCGGGTAAATTTTCTCCTAATACAATATTGCAAACTTACGGTTCGCTGACTTTCGGGGGTACGACATTTGGTGAATGGAACCATGCAGGGTTTGGTCCGTTAGGATTTACGGGAGCGATCGCTAACAGTAGTGATACCTTTTTCTACCAAATTGGTCAGAAGGTCGGTGGTCCAACTTTAATTGAATGGACTCGTAAGTTTGGATTTGGTGAAAAAACTAAGTTTGAGTTCGTTTCTGAAGAATCGAAAGGCTTTGTTCCAGACGAGTCTTGGAAACAGAAAACTTGGAAAATGCCTTGGACTGTTGGCGACAGCATTAATATGTCAATTGGTCAAGGAGCATTATTAAGCACACCGTTGCAAGTCGCCGGCATGTTTGCCGTACCTGCTAATGGTGGCTATAGAGTTCAGCCGCATTTGCTTAAAGACAATCAAGAAGCAAAAACCTGGCGCGAACCTGTAAATATGAAACCATCAACCGTGAAAATTCTTCGTTCTGGATTGCGTCAGGTAGTCACAGAAGGTACGGGTAAGGCTTTGAATGTGGCAACACTTCCGCCAATAGCTGGTAAAACTGGCACTGCCGAAGCATGGAAGCGTCAAGGTGTCAAAGCAAATCATGCTTGGTTTGGTGGTTATGCGCCAGCTGATAAGCCGCAAATTTTAATTGTAGCATTTGCCGAACATTCCGGCGGTGGCGGTGGTAGCATTGCTGCACCGATGGCGTTAAAAGTTATGGAAGAGTATTTTCAAAAGAAGTAATCACTAGGGGGAGGAGTGGGAGAGGGGGGAAGGGGGAGATGGGGAGATGGGGGGAGGGGGAGATGGGGAGAGGGGGGGATGGGGAGAAAGAATTATTCTCCTTGTCCCCTTGTCCCCTTGTCCCCTTGTCCCCTTGTCCCCCTGCCCCCCTGTCTCCTTGTCCCCCTGTCCCCTACTGCGGTATTTTCGCGGGTTTGATATTCTTGGCTTTGTAGAAGGTTTCTAAACTATCGCGATCGCCTACAAAACGCCAGTGCCAAGGCTCATAACTCACACCTTGCGGATTATCCTTGGGAAAGGACATTTCAAAGCTGTAACGCGCTGCATTTGCTTCTAACCACTGATAAGCTTTTGTCTTGTCGAAAGTTGTTTGCAGATTAGTTGCTGGTGTTGCCCCGTCGCCAATATCTACAGCGTAACCTGTATGATGTTCGCTATGACCGGGAGGAGCGCTCAAAGCAGCTCGTTGCGCTGGGGTTTGATTGCGCTGGGCACCTACTTCAAAAAATAACTGTTCTTGGTCTTTCACAGAGCGAAAGCCGGAAATTGGCACTAATATTACACCCGCACTCCGCGCTGCTTGTACCATCGCTTGATACTTTTGGGCGGCAGCTTTTCTCATTTTGATGCGTCCATCTCTAGAAATCGATGCTAGTTCTGATTCCGGCGCTTCTGCGTATGGTAGATGGCTTAAAACAGTATCAGCATTATCTTGGGGGTTGACAGAAGTGCCGCTTTGTGCATTACCAGGAGTGGAGCTAGTTGGGGAAGGTTGAATAGCAGCTTTTTTCGGTGCAGTGAGGAAAAATAAAAAACCACTAATAACAGCCAGCATAATAAATCCTACCACGCCGCCAATTACCAAAACCATAGGTTGCAAGTGACGCACCTGGTTAGGTGTTGCTTCCGGAGTATCGCGTAAAGCTGGCGGAATTTCGTCACCAGACTCAGCAGATGAGTTTTGCGGTTTTTCAGAAAACCCAGGATTATTCAAGGGTCAACTCCTGATGATTGTTGAATCGCCATAACAGATTGTAGACTGGATAAAAATAAACGCGATCGCGAAAATTTATACATTTTAATTTCTAGGCGCAATTTTGACAAATATCCTAGAACTATACGTCAAGCTGGTGGGATTAGTCCTGGTAGGATTTCTCTTGGGACGCAAGCTACCTGGCTCAGTTCCCACCCGTTTAGCTCAGTTTCTTTTCTGGGTGGGTGTACCGATAGGGATTGTAGCTTTTTTACGAAAAGCTGATTTATCGGGACAGATTTGGATTGCACCAGCGATCGCCTACCTAGCTATTTTACTTGGAGCATTTTTAGCTTGGATAGGCATCAAAGGTCAAGCCTATTTTACAAATACTATGCCTCAACAACCAACTCAGGGTAGTTTTATTCTGGCATCAATGGTGGGTAACACAGGTTATCTTGGTTATCCCATCGCTTTAGCAATGGTAGGACAAAAATACTTTGCCTGGGCGTTATTTTACGATCTGCTGGGGTCACTTTTCGGTGCTTATGCTTTTGGTGTAGCGATCGCGGTTCGTTTTGGGGGTGGAGTTCAGAATTACTGGCAAATTACTAAAGCAATTTTCATCAACCCAGCGCTGTGGAGTTTCGGGTTTGGTTTGCTGTTTCGACAGGTGACGATTCCCCCAGCAGTTGAATTTTTCTTGGATAAATTTGCTTGGAGTACAGTTGCTTTATCTTTAATGTTAATTGGGATGCGATTGAGCAATCTCAATTCTTGGCGGAGTTTACCACGAGCGGGGATGAGCTTAGGAATCAAAATGTTGATAGTTCCGCTGATTTTGGGTAGTATTTTACCACTTTTTGGTTTAACTGGGGCAACGGCACAAGTGATAGTCTTACAAATGGGGATGCCACCAGCTTTCTCTACATTGGTAATTGCGGAAACCTTCAATCTCGATCGCGATCTGGCAGTTACAGCATTGGCAGCAGGGTCTATGGTATTGTTAATTACTCTGCCAATTTGGTTGTGGCTGTTTTGACAAACCTCTCCCTCCCAACCTCCCTCTCCTAAAAGGCGAGGGAGGAGTAAGAAAGAATGGGTTTTTAAGCCTTTCCCCGCGTCGGGGAGAGGAATGGAAGTGGGGTCAGCCAATTTGGTTGTGGCTGTTTTGATTGATAAGTTACGGGAAATGCACGTTAGAAATGAAGAAGAAAATGAAAAGGCTTTAGCTATTGTCGAAGAACTAATGCATCGCTCAAATCGCACACCTGAAGAAAATGAGCTTTATGAGTTGCTAATTATTTTAATTGAAAAATTTGAACAGAAACATTATTCTCCAGGTGAAGCATCTACACCTCATTCTATGTTACTTTTTCTGATGGAACAAAAAGAGATTAAGCAGTCAGATTTAGTAGGTGTGATTGGTTCTAAAAGAATTGTTTCCGAAATTGTAAATGGTAAACGAGAAATTAGCAAAGTTCAAGCCAAGGCTTTAGGAGATTTTTTTCAGGTTGATTTCAGTTTGTTTACTTGATTGCGAAGGTGATAAGTAACAATACCTTAGCTTCACCAAACGCCCACAGGCTATAAGCCTGGGGCTACAGGAACAAAGCCCACCTGCGTGGGCTAAAATCAAATGCAGGCTGCGGAGGCACACGAGTGTTCGTATAGCCGCACCCTTCTAGGGTGTGGGGATTTTTTGACCTATTTCTTCACCGCACTCCAATCACCAGAAGGAACAAAACTTGCCCAATAATAAGGATGCTCATATCCGGGTGTTTTCAACAACTGCATCTGCGCTTCTCGTAAAGCTTCATGTCTACCCTTACCCGCTTTCAAATTTTGGTAATACTTCACCATTAAATCTTTTGTCCCAGCATCGTCTACAATCCATAAACTCAAGACTTGACTTTGAGAACCTGCAATTACCAAAGCACGACGCAAACCGTAAAGTCCATCTCCCACCTTCACATCACCCAACCCAGTTTCACAAGCGGAAAGTACTACTAACTGCGTTCCCCGTAAATTCAAACCTGCAACTTCCAAAGCTGTGAGAACACCATCATTGTTATTTGATAAAGCTTTGGTGCGATTGTTAATACCAGCTAAAGCTAAACCCGAACGCAACAAGGGATTTTCGAGACGTAGTGACGCGATTAATCGCGTCTCCATATTATCTTCTTGGTCGGGAACAAAGAAACCGTGAGTCGCTAAATGTAATATACTCGGAGCTGGAAGTTGTTTAATAACAGCTTCCGTCGCTTGCTTACCAGAAATGATTTTTGTATTTGGAAAAATCCCTTTTATTTTATTTGCTTCTTCTAAAGTGTTATCAAGTGAAGGAAATTGCAAGGAAGCTAAATCAGCAGAACGTCGATTTTCTGAACCACGTACAGCAGATGCTGTGGCTATTTCCTGTTGGTCGTAGTCGATATTTGCAAATACTACAGGAGTAGAACGGCTATTAGCTGGTAATTGAAAGCGTAATAAATCCCGTCCGCTGGTAAGATAAGAAAAAGCGTAAGGTTGAATTAAATATTTATTTTGCTCGTCTTTCAGCGCTTCAAAAGGAATTAGTGTTAATTGTCCATCTGGTGATAATAACAAATGACGTGCATCGCCTAACAATGGACGAATCGGAGCCATAACTTGCCGATCTAATTTGCGAGCAAGTTGCTCAGGTGATTCGGTAGGCTTGTTTACAATAGTAGGAGCAACATTGACACCTTTGTTAGGATTTTTTGCTAAAACTTTTCGCAAACTCGCAATAGAGTTATCAATAGTTGCAGCATCTCCCAAATCAACCCACTTTGGTTCACCTGATGAACGCAGCACCGCAGCAGCATAACGCGGTTTACCATATCGTTCAGCCAATTTAGCTTTAGGATTAAATGGCTGATACCGCACGATTTCTACTAAAGCTGCATCTTTGGGTATCGTAGTTTGGATCGCTGCTAACTCTACTGGTTGAGTAGCGGTGCGGAATTCTGCGCTTTTGCTGCTGATAGCTTCTTCTAAGCGTTCTTTTTGTGTTTCTAGTTGCTGAAATTGTGCTTTATATTCAGTCGGACTCTGCTTTCCTTGTCCCTTGTATACTAATGTCGATAGCTGTTGATTAACATTCAACCATTCATCAAATAATTTTTTGGTTTCTGGTTGATTTGCTAGTTGACTGCGTAGCGTTTGTATGTTATCAGCAACGGCATCTAGAACAAGTCCTTTACGGCGTAGTACTGTGGTGAGTGCTAATCTTGCGACTGTGGGGTTGTTGGCAGCTTGTTGAAGGGATAGGGAAATGATAGCATCGGTAGTCCCTGTAAAAGTTCTGGTGTAGTCCTGTTTTCTTTGCTCTGATCCTACAGCAAAAATGAGGTCAAGATTACGTTCTTCAACTGCTAGACCACGACGAAAGAAATCAGTGGCACGCGTAATGTCATTTTGTGCATAGTATAATATAGCCAAATTGTTCAGGCTATTTGCAACAGAGGGATGTTCTTTGCCCAGTGCTTTCTCTCTAATTGCTAGCGATCGCACTAATAAAGGTTCAGCTTTTTGATAACTCCCCTGTGCTTGGTACAATATAGCTAAATTGTTCAGGCTAGTAGCGACATCCGGATGTTCTTTGCCGAGTACTTTCTCTGTAATTTCCAGCGATCGCAGATACAGCGGTTCAGCTTTTTGATAGTTCCCCTGTTCTCGGTATAGTTCTGCCAAATTGTTTAGGCTATTTGCAACAGAGGGATGTTCTTTGCCCAGTACTTTCTCTCTAATTGCCAGCGTTCGCAGATACAGAGGTTCAGCTTTTTCATAGCTTCCCTGTGCTTGGTACAATATAGCTAAATTGTTCAGGCTAGTTGCGACAAGAGGATGTTCTTTGCCCAGTACTTTCTCGACAATTGCTAGCGATCGCAGATACAGAGGTTCAGCTTTTTCATAGCTTCCCTGTGCTTGGTACAATAGAGCTAAATTGTTCAGGCTAGTTGCGACAAGAGGATGTTCTTTGCCCAGTATTTTCTCGTAAATTGCTAGCGATCGCAGATACAGAGGTTCAGCTTTTTGATAACTCCCCTGTTCTCGGTATAGTTCTGCCAAATTGTTCAGGCTAGTTGCGACAAGACGATGTTCTTTGCCGAATATTTTCTCGTAAATTGCCAGCGATCGCACAAACAAAGGTTCTGCTTTTTGATAGCTCCCTTGTTCTTGGTACAATACAGCCAAATTGTTTAGGCTTTCTGCGACATCAGGATGTTCTTTGCCGAGTACTTTCTCTGTAATTTCTAGTGCGCGTTCTGCTAAGGGGATGGCTTGAGTGTATTTGCCTTCCTTGTACAACTGCTCGACTTGTTGATTTAGTCGCTTGGCTTCCTCCAACTCTGCTGACTGTTGTACTGACGGCGGCTGAGATTGTCCTGTCACTTCTTTTGGTATACTTACTAGCAGCCCTAATGCCAGTGCTGCTGTAATTGACCAGGATACCAACTTGATGGAACCTTGGGTTTTGGCTTTTTTCCGGGAGAATCTAGACACGTATTTGTGCTTGCTGGCTGGGTTGGGGGTGTGAGACAAATAATACCGAATTTATAAAAAATCTCAGTAAATAATTTAAAAATATTTAGATTTCCCAGATTTCTCCTTTGACTTGATTGTTTTGCAGTATTCTCAATTAGCTTTCTAACCTACCTGGGAATTAATTCCCAGGCTAATAGCTGAAGTCCACTTAAGTGGACTGAAACCAAATCACCCTGTAATACTGATTCAATTAATGATTGCGATACATGAATTTTGATAAATGGCAGGGTTTCCGCACCCCTACAATTGTTTTTTTAAAACAGCATTTCATTAATTCGTAGCAAATTAAATTTGGCAATACCCTGCAATGCCATTGTCACCCGATGCAATGCCATTGTCACCCGATGCAATGCCATTGTCACCCGATGCAATGCCATTGTCACCCGATGCAATGCCATTGTCACCCGATGCAATGCCATTGTTACTCGATGCAATGCCATTGTCACTCGATGCAATGCCATTGTCACTCGATGCAATGCCATTGTCACTCGATGCAATGCCATTGTCACTCGATGCAATGCCATTGCATCCCCTTGCATTTAAAAACGCTACGCTTTTACGCAAAACTGTATTAAGAAGTCGGGGCAAATCGTTTTTCGATTAAGCGATCGCGCTCCATAACACCTAACTCCCGTACAGACGTTCCAGCGGAACGTCTCTACCTTTCACCTTCGCTGCTAAATCCGCCGGCTTGATGTCTTCGTAATGCTCAAAGGGTTGGTGAATCCAAGGGTTATCTGCTAAGTAATCAACGTAGTAATCAGGAACCATCACGGAACACGCTTTATACCAAAGTACAGCGGTGCGGATTTCCTCAATGGGAAACTTATTATTTTCCTTTAACCAAGGAATAGTTTCTTGCAGCGTCACTCCTGAATCTACCAAATCATCTACTAAGAGAATCCGCGAACCTAACTTTTCAGCAGTCATCGTCAGGTGGTGCGAGAAAATTAAATTACCTCTTTCTTGCTTGCCAGAACCACTGTAAGATGATGTGGCTAATATTGCTAATGGCTGCTCGTATATACGGGAAATTATATCTCCTACCCGCAGTCCGCCTCTAGCAAGGCAGACAATTTGGTTAAATTCCCAACCAGATTGATAAATCTGAGCAGCCAGTTGTTCAATTTTCTGGTGATAATCTGACCAAGAAACGTAAAGGTCTGGCATAAGCAATATAATTTATAGCTAAAACACAGATAGCAAACTTTTTATTTTAATATGAGTGCAACATATTATGAAAGATTCTGATTATCAACCAGAAACGGAAAAGCTAGATGTAAGTACGAAACTCGCTTTTGGTGCGGGGGATTTGGGGACAGCGATCGCAGCGATGATTGGCATTTCTTATTTATCGCCTTTTTTAACGGATGTAGCTGGTTTAAACCCCAATTTAGCCGGACAAACTCAGCTAGTCGGTAAAGTGTGGGATGCTGTCAACGATCCGATGGTGGGAGTGTTGAGCGATCGCACTCAAAGCAAGCAGGGAAGACGTTATCCTTGGATGATTTGGGGAGCAATTCCCTTTGGGATTTTCTTCTTTTTGCAGTGGATTGTACCACACTTTAGTAATAACGAAAATGTCAATCAGTGGGGTTTATTTTGGTATTACACTGCGATTTCGATTTTATTTAATGCCTTTTTTACAGTTGTTAATTTACCATATACCGCGCTCACAGCAGAACTAACTCAAGATTATGACGAACGCACCAGTTTGAACAGCTATCGCTTTTCCTTTTCGATTGGCGGTAGTATTCTTGCTTTAATTATCGGTTTAATTATTTCTTTACTAGTTCCAAGCGATCGCCGCCAACAGTATCTTTTACTAGGAGCAATCTGTGCAATTATCTCAGTTTTGCCCGTATACTGGTGTGTTTGGGGAACCAAAAAACGCGCTCAAGCTGTTGCCAAACTACACCCAGAAACTGAGCAAACTGTTTCTATCCCCATATTGCAGCAACTGAAAATTGCTTTTACCAATCGTCCTTTCTTATTCGTAGTCGGTATTTATTTATGTTCTTGGTTAGCAGTACAACTAACTGCCGGCATTATACCCTATTATGTCACCAGTTGGATGCGTCTTCCCCAATGGCACATTAGCTTAGTACTTTTGGCGGTGCAAGGAACCGCTATGGCTATGCTATTCGTTTGGAATGCTGTCAGTCGGCGCTACGGCAAACAAGTTGTATACTTTATGGGAATGAGTTTGTGGCTTATCGCCCAAGTTGGACTATTTTTCGTACAGCCCGGTCAAATTGCCTTGATGTACGTTTTAGCAGTCATGGCAGGTTTTGGAGTATCTACAGCTTATCTTGTTCCTTGGTCGATGTTACCTGATGTAATTGAACTCGATGAATTAAACACAGGACAGCGACGCGAAGGCATTTTTTATAGTTTCATCGTCTTTGTACAAAAAATCTGTTTGGGGATTGCCGTTAACATCGTTTTACAAAGACTGGGGACAGCAGGATATATTAAACCCACAACTCAAATTGCGATACCAATCCAACCAAACTCAGTATTAGACGTTATTCGCTTTTCCATTGGTCCCATACCAGCGATCGCTTTAATTTGTGGCTTGGTTTTAGCTTATTTTTACCCACTTACCCGCGAAGTACACGCAGAAATTTTACTCAAACTCAAACAACGTAAGAATAAATAGAAAAAATGTAGTAAGCGCTGAAGCGCTTATTTCCCAGTTCAAATAAGCGCTGAAGCGCTTATTACTTAAATATCAATGACTAACTCATCCATTACCAATCCAGAATATTGGGAACAACGCTATCAAGAGAAAAGCGATCGCTGGGATATCAAACAAGCTGCACCACCCTTCGCGACTCTATTACAATCGACAACAGCACCTCCTCCCGGTCGAATTGCAGTGTTAGGCTGCGGTCGAGGTTATGATGCATTGCTATTTGCCGCACATAAATTTGAAGTTATCGGATTTGACTTTGCACAATCAGCAATTACCGAAGCGATCGCCTTAGCTAAAACTAGCCAAAGTTCCGCTAAATTCCTACAGCGAAACATCTTTGATTTACCAGCCGAGTATGAAAATTATTTCGATTACGTACTAGAACACACTTGCTTTTGTGCTATAGATCCAGCACAGCGTCAAGCTTACGTGCAACTGACCAAATCAATTTTAAAACCGCAAGGACAACTAATTGGGTTATTTTTCACACATAATCGCCCCGGTGGTCCTCCCTTTGGAATGACTCCAGAGGAAATTCGCCACTACTTTCAGACAGATTTTCAAATTCATTCTTTGATACCAGCAACAAATTCTATACGCGATCGCCAGGGAGAAGAACATTTAGGACGATTTACCGTTGTAAAAAATTAAACATAACTCTAAGATATATTTCCCAACAGGTACGGAAAAACCTACCATCTGACTTATGCATTAATAGAGCCGTAATGTTACTTATAAAGTAAAGATAAGTAAAGAAGCTTAAATTAGATGACAAATCTAAGTTTACAAGAAATTTCCAGTCGGTTAGAAAGTGAGAACTTAGGCGATCGCATGGTAGCGCTTGCCAATTTGCGCCATGTATCTAACGAGGAAGCAGTACCTTTAATTAAAAAGGTTTTAGATGACGAATCTCTGCAACTGCGATCAATGGCAGTATTTGCCTTGGGAGTTAAAGCGACAGAAGAATGTTACCCCATTTTAGTAAAAATTTTAGAATCTGACCCAGATTATGGTATACGTGCTGATGCTGCCGGCGCGTTAGGATACTTAGGTGATGTTAGAGCTTTTGAACCACTATCACGAGCATTTTACGAGGATACCGATTGGCTAGTGCGCTTTAGTGCGGCAGTTTCCTTAGGTAATATTAAAGACCCCCGCGCCCATGATGTACTAATTCAAGCTTTGAAGAGTGAAGAAGTAGTAATACAACAAGCAGCGATCGCCGCATTCGGAGAAATCAAAGACATTAACTCTGTAGATCATATCCTGCGCTTTGCCCAATCAGAAGATTGGTTAGTACGTCAACGTCTCGCAGAAGCCTTAGGTAATCTTCCCAGCCCTAAGACAGTTTCTGCATTGAAATACTTAGAAAAAGACAACCATTCTCATGTCTCCGAAGCCGCGAGAATTTCCCTCAAACGACTTGAACAAGCAGGTTGATATAATCCAGGGCATTGGGAATTGGTAATTGGGCATGGGTAATGGGTAAGAAAGAAGAAATATTTCTCTTTTTGTCCCCCTTGTCCCCCTTGTCCCCCTTGTCTCCTTGTCCCCCTTGTCCCCTTGTCTCCTTGTCCCCCACTCCCCCATTCCCCACTCCCCCACTCCCCTCCTGCTATTTTTTAATAAGTGGGATTTTTCGCATCTCGATCAAAGGTAATTTCATTTATGAATATTCAAGAATTTTTTGAATTGAGTGCTGGTAAATGGTTTTCTCATCGTACCAGTCACCACTTGGCTTTCAAGCAATCAGAAGACGGCAAGTCAGATATTGTGATTGAGATGCTAGCAGCAGATCATCCAGAGGTTGCGAAATTGTGTCAGCAGTACGAAATTGACCCAAAACATGCTTCCTGTGGCGCTAGAGTTACCTGGAATGGGACAATGGAATGGGATGAAGAAAAACACACTGGTTCTACAGTGTTGGTTACTGTCCCCAATGAAGACAATCCCAATGAAGGTAAGTTGCTGCGAGAAATGGGCTATGCGGAGAAAGCTCCAGTCGCCGGCAGCTATAAAATGGGCAGTGATGACGCATTGACACTAATTACAGAATACGAAACCATGTGGTCTGAAGAACGTCTGTGGTTTGCTAGTCCCAATTTACGGATGCGCGTAAGTGTCTTAAAGCGTTTTGGCGGTTTCAGTATGGCTTCGTTCACTTCTGAGATTCGCATGGGTGGTACTCCAGCAGCAGCGAAAGTATCTGAAGCGGCTAATTCAGCGTCAAGTTAATTTTGTTACCTAAAAGCCCCCCTTTTTCGGGGGGTTAGGGAAAAGTAGTAAGCGCTACGAATTACATTATTAATCAATTCCTTGCGTACTCTTTTTAAATCCTTTGCTTTTTGGTTTGTTAGTTTCCTGCGAATTTGTGAAGCGATTTTCCAGATTTGAGGTTACTTGAACTAAATTTTCAAGCTGAGTTTTTACATTTTCAAATCCCTGTAATTTCTCAACTAGGATTTGTAATTTTTCTAGTTGTATATTTGTGTTAGTCTGCACTAACTCAGCGATGCTTGCTTTCAGGTGATTTTCTAGATTTGAAGTTTCTTGAATCAGACTTTCAACTTGATTGTGCATCGTTGCAAATGTATCGAGTTTCTTCTCTAGCGTTTGTAACTTCTCTAGTTGTATATCTTTACCTTGCAGCAAATGAGCAAGGCTTTCTCTAGAATTATTATCGGCTTCTAGTAACTTACTCAAGCGAGTTTCTAGATTTGAGTTGGCTGCAATCAAAGTTTCAACTTGGGTTTGTACAGATGCAAATGTTTCGACTTTATCTTCTAGTGCTTGCAACTTTTGTTGTTGCATCTCTAGATTGCTTTGTAGTAAATTACCAATAATTTCTTTGAAGCGATTTTCTAAACTTAAATTTCCTTGAATTAGACTTTCAACCTGCGATGACACAGGTGTAATTATCTCTAATTGATTAGCTAGCGCTTGCAACTTTGCTAAGTGCGTTTCTGCGTTATTCTGCACCAAATGGCTGAGACTTTCTCTAGAATTATTGTTAACTTCTAGTACCTCAACCAGACGATTTTCCAGATCCGAACTTCCTTCAATTATACTTGCAAACTGATTTTTGACATTTTCAAAAGATTCAATCTGCTTTTTTCGAGCTTCAGCAGTTATCTGATATTGCTCTTTATTTAACTCGTTAGCCGCTTCTACAAATTTTAATAGTTTTTCTTGCTCGGTTATGCTTTGATTTAAGCTTTTTTTAAGTTGCAAAATCAACACGGCAATTACTGCTATTGATATTGTTGATATTGCCGAAACAATTAGGGGCACAATTTCCATAGTCGATCGCTCAGTAAGTATACTCAATATTCATAATCTTTTAAGCATTTTTTGAAATACTAAAAAGACTTATGAATCCTCATATTTTATCTAATATAAGCATCAAATAATTGAATTTAAGCCGGAAAATTATTAAATAAAACTGGGTAAAATATTGAAAATCTGAGGAAAAACTTTATATTTTCGGATAATTTAGATTGGGAGAAAAAAGAAATAATTTTTTCAGCTTTTATTTTTTCTCCCCGTGCTGTTTATATTTGCAACAAGCGGGCGATCGCCTGCGGTAGTGGCAGTATAATCAGCACCAACAAAACCATTGCTGCTAACCCCCAAATGTCACGTTTACTATCGAGTTCTGTCACATCGTTTAAAGCGGGTTCATCAATCAGCGGTATAAATAATAAGATAATCGCCCATAAGAAAAATTCCGACTGTACTAAAGAAAGTAGTAGCAGCAACAAACGAGCAACTTGACCAATTACGATCGCTGTTCTTTGTCCAAACATTGCATGGACAATATGACCTCCATCCAATTGTCCCACCGGCATCAAATTCAACGCTGTGACAATTAGTCCGAGAAAACCTGCGATCGCTACTGGATGTAAATCAATCGCTGATTGTGACGTTAACTGACTCGAAAGCGCTAATTTCGACAGCAACGCCAGTAAAATGGAATATTTAGGATTGAGCGCATCAGTATTTAACAGTCCGTTTTTTTCACTTAAAGGAACTACCTCAGAATGAGCTAAACCCCATATTAATAAAGGTAAAGTCGCTACAAACCCTGCAAGTGGTCCAGCAATGCTAACGTCAAATAAAGCTTTGCGATTGGGTATCGGACTACGCATTTGAATAAATGCACCGAAGGTTCCCAAGAAAAACGGCATCGGGATAAAGTATGGCAGTGTCGAGCGAATTTTATAGAATCTAGCTGTTAAATAATGACCAAGTTCGTGGATGCCTAAAATGGTCATTAGTGCCAAAGCATAAGGCAATCCTTTTAACAGATTAACTGGGTTAGATTGCCATGTCGATAAATCAACACCAGCCATTTTTACTCCCACGAAGGTAGTAGTTACCAAAGTACCAAGCAGTAGTAAAAGCGCTAATCCGGGTCGCGTAAGCTGTTCTGGGTTGCGTGTATCAGCTTTTGCAGCTTGGGTGTTGGGAGCGAGAATAAAGAAAGGTTTGTTATTGAGACCTTCTTGAAAGATTACTAGAAAGCGATCGCCAAATTGTGCTTCAATATTTGCCTTAATTTTTTGATATGCTTCAGTCGGTGAGGATCGCAACTGTCCCCGGCAAATCACAGCTTGGGGGCGATACTCAATATTTTGGATATAGTATACAGACCAGGGAAAACAATTTCGCAACTGGGTTTCTTCTGTTGGCTCAATGGGACGCACTGTCACTGGTTCTGCGGTAGGATGAGTAGCCGATTGTAATTCTGAGGTTTGGGGTTCGGTCTGTGTGTTTTTTGGTGCTTGACGCCCCCATTGAAACAACAGCCAGTATAACAGAAGGCAGATAACTGAGGGCCAAACGATTAGCGATGGTGGGGGAGTTTGTTTCGCTCCATACATCAGCGTCCACCCGGTCAACAGCAATGCTGGTGTCATTAACACCAACCACAACAGCCACACTGGTGTCTTGGTGATATTAGCGACACTGCGTTGCACCATTAGATAAGTAAATAGTCCCAGTAGAAGGAGAAACCAAAATGTCATTTTATCTTCAGATATTTTGAGAACAACGTCCCACCAAAGCGTGTTAGCACCACAGCACTTACTACAAAGCAGACCTCAAACCCCAATTTTTCACTTCTTCAATCTTAAAGTGCTTATCAACTCTTAAGTATCAATTCTTAAGAATTTAAACAGCGTAACCATTTATACAACTGCGATGCGCGGTTTTTTGCTCATGTGCCCGATACCTCAACAGCCAAATCATACAGTTAAGCCACCACAGGCTGTGTTTTCTTGGGAAGTTTCGATAGAAGAAAATCTCAAATCGAACTTCACGCCAAACAACATTTTTGCCTTTCCACCAAATCGGGACACATTAGGGGGAACTTCTTATTTTATTGTAGGAAATGAAAGTAATATCTTGATAGACTGCCCTGCCCTAGACCAAACAAATCAGGATTTTTTGCGATCGCACTCTGGTGTGCAGTACCTGTTCATCACTCATCGGGGTGCGATCGGCAAAACAGCAGAATTTCAGCAAATCTTCAACTGTGAGATTCTCATTCAAGAGCAAGAAGCTTATCTACTACCCGGATTAACCGTCACTACCTTCGCTCAAGAATACACTCTGAATAATATAGCACAAGTGATTTGGACACCAGGACATTCTCCCGGTTCCTCTTGTCTATACTACAGCGAACTTGGAGGCGTACTATTTTCTGGACGCCATTTACTCCCCAACCAGCAAGGCGATCCAGTACCATTACGGACAGCCAAAACCTTTCACTGGAATCGACAAATTAAAAGTGTAAAGTTTTTGTTAGAACGCTTTACACCAGAAACTCTTCAGTATATTTGTCCAGGTGCCAACACAGGGTTTCTGCGAGGCAAGCGCTTCATAGATAAAGCCTACCAGCGCCTCGCCTCCCTAGATTTACAAGCTTTGCTGCGGATACAGCCCCTACTTTAAACTGAAGTTCCACCGTGCCAAAGCCAACTTAGGATTTGTGATGATTCGCTAACAATTGCATGACCCGACAACCACACGACCAATTTGCTAAACAATATCTAGAAGAATTACTTTCTCCGTTTGGAAAGGTAGAAGTAAGTCGGGAAGTCACAGATGAAGTCCGCCAAGTAGATATCTTGTTTTCACCCACATCTTCCCCCAATCCTGACCTTCAATCCCTTGGGTTACTTGGCAGAATTGCTACAACTGCCTCATTATTGGAACCTTTCCGCAATCAACCCAGTAAAACCGAGGTACGTAATTGTCTGCTAAAGCTATTTTCTGTTTACGGAGAATCGCAACGTAAAGCCAAGCGCGAAAATACATCTTTACCAGAGGATAATTTACCGCGTTTATGGATTTTAGCAACTTCAGCTTCAACAAATTTACTAGAGAGTTTTGGCGCTAGATTAGATACAGATAATTGGCTAGCGGGTATTTATTTTCTACCTGATTCATTCAGGACAGCAGTAGTAGCAATTAATCAGTTACCACTGACTCTTGAAACCCTCTGGCTGAGAATTTTAGGCAAAGGAGAAACCCAACGTCAAGCCATTAGTGAATTACTATCGCTTCCTCAAAATAATCCATTACGGCGAAATATCCAAGAACTGATTACAAGTTGGCGGATAACTGTAATAAACCAGACAAATCTTACAGAAGATGACCAAGAGGTGATTATGAACTTATCGCAAGCTTACTTAGAATGGCGGTAAGCTACTTTACAAGAAGGGCAAAAAGATGAACGTCGCCAAGTAGTAGAAAACTTGTTGCGCGTCCGGTTTGGTTCGCTAGATGAAGAATTAGAACGAGTAATTGAGCCTTTATTACAGTTACCACCGCAAGAATATAGTCGCTTATTACTCGAATTATCCCGCAATGAGTTATTGACAAGATTTGGTAGTGGTTGAGTTAAATATAAACAACAGGTAAGGAATTTTTACGAGTTAGTTGATTAGGGAAACTATAACTTTATAGACAAAAGAGAAATGTAACGGCGAAATATCCAATAACTGATTAAAAGTTGGCGGATAACTGTCATCAATTAGACAAACCTTACAGAAGATGACCAAGAGGTGATTATGAACTTATCGCAAGCTTATTTAGAATGGCGGGAAGCTACTTTACAAGAAGGTGTTCAAGTAGGGCAAAAAGAAGGACAACGCCAAGTAGTAGAAAACTTGTTGCGCGTCCGGTTTGGTTCGCTAGATGAAGAATTGGAACGAGTAATTGAGCCTTTATTACAGCTACCACCGCAAGAATATAGTCGCTTATTACTTGAATTATCCCGTGAGGAATTGTTGATAAGATTTGGCGGTGGTTGACTAAAAAATTATTTGATGATGAACTTCAAGTGTATGACTTCCACAATGGGGAGCATCCCAATTTTGCAAAATTGGGATACTCCGCTCATTTATCATTTTCAATAATACTGTTTTGAGTATTTTAACTGATTGACAAATATGCAATTACCTTAACTTATCACGGATGCCAAACCACCGACCGCCACAACTACGGCATAGGCATGAGGTTCTATTAGCGGTGTTTATAAGATGGGTTAGGAATCTTCTGATGTGGTGAGTTTGGTGACAGGTGGTGCGGTTGCCGCACTCACTAGCGCCCATATCCATGTCCCTATTGTCAAGGGAATACCGATAAATTCCAAGATAACAGTCCAGTCAAGAAAAATGGCAATAACGATAAGAATGAGTTGGGCAATTCCCTGACCAATCTTGCCAACGATAAGTGTTCCTACCCCTGGAAAGAATATATTGACGATAATCCCTAAAACTCTCATGGTTTTTTCTCACCAATTATAATTAACACTTTTGTAAACGTTGCGAACCCACGGGTGTAAAAAATGGATTGTGTCGTGTAGAGTTTTATCTGAGACTTTATGGTGTCATTAATCTAGTTTTAGGTCATTTTTTGCTAGGTATAAAAAATAACGTAACACCTACACTTGCTATTATAAAACCAAAGAAAATTAAGGGAATTAAACTAGCGTCGTAGTAACCTGTGCCAGCAGCTCTCCCAAGCACTTGACCAAAAGAATTGTATTTGTTCATTGCATAAAATGAAGATCCGATACCTGCAAGTAAAAGAATTCCACCAATTGGTTTTTTCATTTTTGTGTTTTCCACATTATGTATTGTTCTATAGAAAAAACAGGAATTGATATCCGAGTCTTTTTAAACTTTTCAGAGGTTATGTATTCTGGGATCTTAGCTCTGGCTGCATATGACGCAAGGTATATGTTATTAGATAGTTGACAAAAAGCATCTTATAGTAGCATCATTACATGAACTTAAAGTTTACTGCCATCGGAATAAGTCGGATCAAGTCGGAGATTTTCTGCAATTTTACAGATGCTTAAGTAAGAAAGTCGGAAAAAATCGGGTTAAAATAAGTAAAAACTCGGAAAATCCGGCTAATGGATATTGCACAAGTCATTACGATCGCCGACGGCTTAGTTTATTCCCATACTGGAAAGCACTTAGACGATTTGCAAGAGTCTATAGTAAGGGGTGTATATCAGGGTAAAAAATACCAAGCGATCGCAAACGACTTTGGCTGTAGTGAAGGTCATGTTAGAGATATTGCATCTGAATTATGGAAGCTTTTATCAGATTTACTAGGTGAAGATATTAGTAAATTTAACTTTCGTTCTGCAATGGAGAGACAGCATCTTTCTGTTGTTTCATCTAATATTTTTGGTGATTTTGTCCAAAATGGTCATGTAAAGGTATGTGCAGATACATCAAAGCCTCCAGAGGTTGAAACCATCCCACGTCAACAGCAAACTTCTGAAGAGAAAAATACTGATACTCAGCGTCAAGATTTAGATGATGCACCCGATATTACTCCTTTGCATGGACGCACTGAAGAATTGAACAACTTAAAAACATCGATTATTAAAAAAAGCTTTCGTTTAATTGGAATTTTAGGTATTAATGGTATAGGAAAAAGTACTCTTGCTAGACATTTATTAGAAGAAATTCGGGATAATTTTGATTATGTAGTTTGGCGGAGTTTAGGTTGTAAACCACATCTTTTAGAAATTCAGACAGACTTAATTCAATTATTTTCAAACCAAACAGAAGCAGATTTATCGACAAATTCAAATCCTAGACTGTCTCAACTGATGAAATATTTGCGACAAAATCGCTGTTTGATAATACTTGATGATGTGCATTCCATTTTTAGAAGCGGACAACTAGTTGGTAGTTATCAATCTGGATATGAAGATTATGGAGAACTATTTCGACGAGTGGGAGAGTCACAGCATAAAAGTTGTTTGTTGCTATTAAGTTGGGAGAAACCTAGAGAAATAGTTGAATTAGAAGGAGAAAATAGGGCAGTTGGGACATTACAATTAAGTGGTTTAGGTGAAGCAGCAAGAGAGATACTTAGAAATCAAGGTTTATTAGAAGAGGAACATTGGTCAAATTTAATAGAATACTATGGAGGAAACCCCTTATACTTAAAAATTACCGCTACAATGATTAAAGATTTGTTTGGTAGCATTTCGGAATTATTTAAGTATGACTATCTGGTTTTAAATGAAGATTTAAAATATAAACTAAATTGGATATTTAATAGATTGTCTCATTTAGAAAAACAGGTTATTTCTGTAATAGCAGCAGATATTGAAGCAGTTTCTCTGTCGAAATTAATAGAGAAGACGCAACTAATACACACAGATTTATTTAGTGCTATCCAGTCTTTAAAAAGACGCTTTCTAATTGAACAGCATCAAAATGATAAGAATCAAATACTTTTTACTATTCAACCTTTGATGAAGCAGTATGTTAATTTGCAAATGAAGTCTACTAATAATTTGAGCAGTGGTGAATTTAGAGAATGACTAAAAAGAGTAGTTGTGTCAGGACAAATTTACTTAACTTTCTCTCCATTCCAAATCACCTCTGCTAAAATTACGCCACAATTGGCAAAGTATGGAACATGTCATCAACGATTGATGTCAGTTCAACCTGGTGTCAAAATGTAGATGTTATTACTCTCCCAATCAAATCAGAAGTCTATTGAATGCGAGATTACTGGCGAATTTTTCGCCAATAGTTCCAGCGCTGCTTGATACTGCAAATCGTCTTGCGTACCAATTTGCTCGCGAGTAATAGGATGTTGGGAAATCTCTTTATCCGGTTTAATACCGAGTTTATTTATATCTCGGTGATTAGGAGTTTCATACTTAGCAATTGTTACCGCCAAGCCAGAACCGTCCGACAATTCAAATAAGGACTGGATTAAGCCTTTACCAAAGGTAGTTTCTCCGACTAGTTGGGCACGATTGTTATCTTGCAGTGCGCCGGCGAGAATCTCACTAGCACTAGCAGTTCCCTGATTAACCAAAATTACTAGCGGATCTGGCGTCAGCGCTGAACCAGAGGCTTCAAAGCTGCCTTGAATGCCTTGTCGGTTAACTGTGTAAACGATAGTGCCTGAATCGAGCCACATGCGGGCAATTTCAATTCCTGATTGCAGCAATCCCCCAGGATTATTTCGCAGGTCGAGAATGTAGGCAGCAGCGCCTTTTTTTTCTAGACTAGTAATAGCGTGTGCCAATTCCATTGAGGCGTTGGCATTAAATTGAGTTAGGCGAAGGTAGCCGATGGGCGTACCTTGTTCTGAAGAATGTAATTCTGCTATTACAGGGTTAAGAGCGATGCGCGATCGCATAAGTCTAAATTCCTTTTCGCCCTCTCCGTCTCGTTCTATCAGCAAAGTGACGAGACTGCCAGACGGTCCGCGCATCTTCGTAGCAGCTTCGTCAAGGGTGAGATTTTCTGTGGAGATGCCTTCAATTTTGACAATGCGATCGTGCGGTTTAATTCCTGCTTTGTCTGCTGGTGAACCAGCGATCGGTGCTACTACTTCCAACTTCCCCGATTGGGCATTAAGCGCTATTTGTAATCCCACTCCCGTCAGTTCACCAGATGTATTAACCTGTAAGCTGCGGTACTGCTCAGGATCTAAAAAGCGCGTAAAGGGGTCGTCGAGGCTCTTGAGCATCTTCTGAATTGCCCCATAAGCTGCTTCACTGTTCTTCAGCGGCTTCTTCAAAACTTCTTGCCGCACCGTCGCCCAGTTTTGATGATTAAACGTCTCATCCAAATAAGTGCGATTGACAATTCGCCATACTTCTGATATCAGCTTTTGTTCATCCGTCAAAGCCGCCGCCGGTTGAGCGAGTAGCCCCAGCGCCAAGCAAAATGCCACTAGCAGTGACAATCCAACCCGAAAAACCTTTTTGTGCATGAACCGCATTTTCAACTTCACTCGTGACCCAAAGAAAGCAAAAATAGCTTAGTTGCCTTGTTGATTGATGAAATCTATCTCTCGACTATGTTACTTTTTTTATAGAAGTGGAGTGTTGCTCTCATCAATTTATTTAGGCAAATGATGACAGTAAATCCCACTCTGAAAACGATAAGATCTACTTTGTGTCCATCATCCCTGGTGTTGAGGTACAAAGAGAACGCAATATATTCCCTCTTTGTAAAGTGTCTAAGTTTCTTAACAATTCTTAACACTCTGACAGATAACAAGCAGTAAAATGCACTTTGCTAAAATCCCAAAATCCTTAATTGGGACAGAAGTGTGAGCAGCCATTAGCCGCTTATGACTTCGCAAAATTTATCAACCGCAACCGACTTCGAGGAACTTGAGATTGTATGGCTAACGTTTACGACTGGTTTGAGGAACGCTTAGAGATTCAAGCGCTGGCTGAAGACGTCACCAGCAAGTACGTCCCTCCCCACGTCAACATCTTCTACTGCTTGGGTGGCATTACCTTAATGTGCTTTCTCATCCAGTTTGCCACTGGATTTGCGATGACGTTTTACTACAAGCCAACAGTAACTGAAGCTTACTCTTCCGTACAGTACCTAATGACCGAAGTGAACTTCGGCTGGCTCATTCGCTCCGTTCACCGCTGGTCTGCCAGCATGATGGTGCTAATGATGATTTTACATACCTTCCGGGTTTACCTCACCGGTGGATTCAAAAAGCCCCGCGAATTAACCTGGGTAAGTGGTGTCATCCTAGCTGTAATTACCGTTTCCTTTGGTGTAACGGGCTACTCCCTACCTTGGGACCAAGTAGGCTACTGGGCTGTAAAAATCGTTAGCGGTGTACCAGAAGCGATTCCTGTAGTTGGCGTTTTGATTTCCGACTTGCTGCGTGGTGGTTCTAGCGTCGGTCAAGCAACTCTAACTCGCTACTATAGCGCCCACACCTTTGTATTACCTTGGTTAATTGCGGTCTTCATGCTGTTTCACTTCTTGATGATCCGCAAGCAAGGCATTTCCGGTCCTTTGTAAACTGAAGTTATTAGCGAAAAAGGTAACAGTTGTCAGTTTTCAGATAGGGATGTTTGTTTTAAACTTATGAGAAATAAGAAACGAACATTCGCATCTGTAAGCTGAAAGCTAATACCTAATAGCTGATAGCTTTTACAAATGCTTTAACTTAACTTAAGCACGAGAGCACACAAAAAATGGGAACACAGAAAAAACCCGATCTGAGCGATCCTCAGTTAAGAGCCAAACTTGCCAAAGGCATGGGTCATAATTACTATGGCGAACCTGCTTGGCCCAACGACTTACTGTATGTCTTCCCCATCGTCATGATGGGAACCTTCGCCTCTATTGTGGCGCTAGCTGTGCTAGATCCTGCCATGACAGGTGAACCAGCGAATCCTTTCGCCACACCCTTGGAAATTCTGCCAGAGTGGTACTTGTATCCGGTATTCCAAATTTTGCGGACGGTTCCTAGCAAACTCTTAGGAGTATTTGCGATGGCATCTGTCCCCTTAGGGATGATTCTCGTTCCTTTTATTGAGAACATTAACAAGTTCCAAAATCCATTCCGCCGTCCAGTTGCAACCACAGTGTTCTTGATTGGCACTGCCGTTACCCTTTGGTTGGGTATTGGCGCTACCTTCCCAATTGATAAATCTTTGACCTTGGGATTGTTCTAAATCAGCCGCCAAGAAGCGCTTTGACGCCTGTGAGTTTCAAGAGCAAGTGCAGATGGATGTATTGCCTCTTGAAAAATCAACAGGCGTCAATTTTAGTAATCCAGATCGCATCTGGAATTTTAAATTTTGGAATAGATGAAAATACTATTCCAAAATCTAAAATGTTTAAGCTACAACAGATACAAACATTTTCACTCATTTATATTTAAGTCACGGTCAATGCTTAGTATAATGAAGCAAGACCATCTGAGGGTTAAGAGCGATCTGAAGCTTCTGAACCAAGTACAACAATGGTTTGAGAATTTTTGTCTGCAACACTTGTCTCAACTTGGCTGGTCAGAAAGCCAACTTTATCGCCTCAACTTAGCATTGGCAGAAGGCTTTACAAACGCGGTTCGTCACGCTCATCATGCTTTGCCGCCGGAAACAACCATTGAGATTGATGTTTCTCTATGGATTGATCGGCTGGAAATTAGAATCTGGGATCATGGAAAACCTTTTAATCCCGATGCGATAGTAGAGCCAGAACCGGGCACTTTGCAAGTAGGGGGATACGGATGGTTTCTCCTGCGACGCTTGGCAGACAGCGTTGTTTACGAACGTGGTGCAGATGGAAGAAATTGTCTGCTCATCGTCAAATATGGTCAAAAAGGGCAGCAGTAGGCGCGAAAAATCTTAGAACAAGCAAGAAGCGGGGAGCGCACCTGGTTTAAGAGGAGAATGCATTCCCTGCTGCCCCTAATATCAAAATTGATAATCTTTATATATCCTGCGCCACTATAAAAATACTGAATTTTGCTGAATTATTATAAAGATTTAAAACATACGTCTGTATCAAAAAAAATACTGAATACCGTAAAGACAGCATTCGAGTTGTAGTCACTCGTTTGCTAGGATTTGGCTGCGAGAGACTCTTTTGGGTCGAAAACTGCCTGAGTTACTGTAATTTCCGGCAGTTTTGAAACCTTTATAAAGAAGCTTCATAATGACTTTCGTCGAGTTGTAAAAACAGGCACGAAGCGCTTTGTGCTTGATTACTCCAAGTCAATAAGAGTATTTTCATGCCATTTAGTGCCCAAAGAGATAGAAAGGATAAAAAACAAGATATGACTAAAACAGCCTTAATCACAGGAATTACCGGTCAAGATGGCTACTATCTCAGCCACTTGCTGCTTAATCGAGGTTATCGAGTTGTGGGATTAGTACCCCCGCATCGACAAGCAAATTTGGCGAAACTGGGAACCTTGGCACACCAGGTAGAAATTTACACTGTTGATTTAAGAGACACTCTGGCACTGTTGACAGCAGTAGAACAACTGCGTCCCCAAGAAATTTACAATTTAGCGGCTCCCAGCTTTGTACCCGATTCTTGGAACGATCCTCTGGGAACTTTGGATTTGATTACTGGTACCGCTACCAGGCTATTAGAAGCAGTGCGGCAGGTTGGTTTGTCTACGCGATTTTATCAGGCAAGCAGTTCGGAAATGTTTGGGGATGTAGACAGATCGCCTCAAGATGAAGAAACACCCTTTCGTCCGAAAAATCCCTATGCGGCAGCAAAATTGCACGCCCACTGGACAATGGTACACCATCGACAGCGCTATGGTCTATTCGCTTGTAGTGGAATTTTATATAATCATGAGTCGCCTTTACGCGCACCTCAATTTGTGCCACGCAAAATATCCTTAGCGGCTGCATCTATTAAATTGGGTTTAACCGACACCTTGGAAATGGGCAACTTAGATGCTAAACGCGATTGGGGCTTTGCAGGCGATCACGTCGAAGCCATGTGGCGGATGTTACAAGTTGACGAACCAGAAGAATACGTGATTGGCACAGGTAAGCTACATAGTGTTCGCGAGTTAGTTAGCGCAGCTTTTGAGTGTGTCGATCTGGATTGGACGCGCCATGTAGTCATTAACACCGATTTGCTGCGACCGGATGAGCATTTTCAACTAGTTGCCAACCCAACTAAAGCTAAAAACAAACTCGGCTGGCAACCCCAAGTCAGCTTTGAAGAACTTGTACAGAAAATGGTACAAACAGATTTAGAGCGTTTGCAAAGTGGTGCGATCGCAAAGCGTGCGCCTTAGCGCATTCGCGCCTGCTACATCGTCACCGTCAGTATGAAGCAAATGGGTAATGGGGAATGGGCATGGGGCATGGGACAAGGAGACAAGGAGACAAGGAAGAATTTATCCGATTCTCAATGCCCAATGCCCAATGCCCAATGCCCAATGCCCAATGCCCAATGCCCAATGCCCTAATAATTTATATTTTGTAAATAAAAATGCTAATCAATAAAGTGGACGAAACATCACACTTAAGTGATAAATTTGGCAAAAAGACTCAGCATGTTTTCGTATTCTTAGAAATTTTTGAACGCGAAGGCGGAATTCAATCGTATGTAAAAGATATTTTTCGAGCTTATAACAAGTTAAAAGAACCCTCACAGGCAGAAGTATTTTTACTGCGAGATGGTTGTGAGTGTGAAAATCCTTTTGAATCTGAGCATTTAAAATTTCATTACTTTAAGAATCAGTCGCCGAAGTTGGGCAGAGTCAAAATGGCAGCAGCATTACTTAAGTGTCTGCTGCAACAGCGCCCCCAGCAAGTTTTCTGCGGTCATATCAATTTGGCGGTACTGATACAAACCCTGTGCCAGCCGTTGGGCATTCCCTACACTGTATTAACTTACGGTAAAGAAGTTTGGGAGCCTCTTAAAAGTGTAGAACGTCGCGCCCTAACATCAGCATCCGGGATTTGGACAATAAGTCGCTACAGCCGCGATCGCGCTTGTGCCGCTAATAATATAAACCCTAACATCGTGCAGATGCTACCTTGCGCTATTGATGGAGATAAATTTACACCAGGAGACAAACAGCCAGAATTAATTGAAAAGTATGGTTTAACTGGTGCCAAGGTCTTAATGACTGTAGCGCGATTGTGGTCAGGAGATATTTACAAAGGCGTAGATGTAACTATTCGGGCTTTACCGCAAATAGCCCGGGTCTTTCCTGAAGTAAAATACTTGGTAATTGGACGAGGCGACGATCAACCACGATTAGCCCAGCTAGCATTAGATTTAGGTGTGAGTTCACAAGTTGTTTTTGCTGGTTTCGTCCCTACTTCCCAGCTAATCGAACACTACCGTCTCGCTGATGCTTACATTATGCCCTCCCAAGAAGGCTTTGGCATTGTCTATTTAGAGGCGATGGCTTGTGGAGTGCCGGTGCTATCAGGTGATGATGATGGCTCTGCTGACCCCTTACAAGATGGTAAACTAGGATGGCGAGTACCGCACCGTAATAGTGATGCAGTGGCGGCGGCTTGTTTAGAAATTCTCAAAGGTGATGACCAACGTTGTGATGGCGAGTGGTTGCGAGAACAAGCGATCGCTATATTCGGTATGGAAGCCTTCCAACAGCGGTTGCAACAACTTTCATCAAGAGTTAAGAGTTAAGACCATTGACCATTGACTCTGAACTATTGACTATGTTGCAAACTCGCTATCCTAGAAGGAGAGCAGGACAACATTTAAAAAATGAGCCTTAAATCCTTACAGTTAAATCTTTTAAATCTCCGCCCTTGGCTGACTGTAGTAGCAGTTATCTGGTTGCTGGGGTCATTGGGCTTGGGCTGGTTGGTAAATTCGCTGCTAATTATTTTTGGGCTGCTATTCTTGGCACCCGTTTTAGCTTTCTTTGGGTTTCGCTGGTGGCTACAACGCAACTTGGTTAATGACCAGTGTCCCGTCTGTACGTATCAATTTAGCGGGTTAAATAATACTCCGTTGCAGTGTCCTAACTGTGGAGAGCAATTATTGGTGCAACAAAAACATTTTCGGCGTTTCACACCAGAAGGGACAATTGATGTTACCGCAGTGGAAGTGCCAGCCCAATCGATTGAAGATTAGTCAATGGTCAAGGAAGAGGCAGGGGAGCTTTCTAGCGGGGAGCAGGGGGGCAACCCCATCCATGAATGGAGGGGCTTGGACGGTTCGGAGGGGAGAGGGGGAGGTTCCACGAATAAATACGTTCGCATGCAACCAGATTGCTTTCTATACAGGGGACAATTAATTTTCGCATCGCCTTCTTTTCCCCCTTGCTCCCAGCAAGAACTGTACTCCTGCATGATTTGGTTAAGAGTCAACAGTTATGCATCGGCTTCAGTAGACTTTTGACTTTTGACTACTTCTTTTGTTGCGAAAATGAAAGGCTATAGTTATACTGTCGTTGGGATAGCTCACCGACATATATTGAGTAATTCCCTTTTTGCCAGTAACCTGAAATTTCTGGCTTGCCTCCAGAGTAACTATCCGCTAAAACACAGAAGCGCCCTCCAGGACCGTCAATCAGCAGTGTCGGCTTTCCAGGGCTTTCAACTGTTAATCGCAAGTAAGGTAGTGGATCTGTAATCTGGATAACTTGATTAGGTGCAGTGGCAATGTTACCGCAATTGCTTTTTTTTTCTCCCCCTGACTTGCCATTGACAATCAGTGGCTCGGGTTGGGAATTGGGTTTGATTACTACAAGTGGTGCTTCAGCCAAAGTAACATTGGTGAAAACCAAACTCATCGCCAATACTGCGGGAACAACCGTAAATAGCTTAAGCGTCTTCATCTGCTAATGCCCCCAATTTAGATAGCGATATTGATATACATAGCTTGAGTTGGTAGACACTGGCAATTGATTTTTTGTTTCTAAGTGTGGCGTATAATTTTTTCTTTGCCAAATAAATCACTACATGACTAAAGATTCAAGAAGGTAAATGCGATCGGTGATGGCGATCGCCTAAAAACCAACAACAAAAAAACATAATTTTTCCCTGAAGAGAAAGGTATTTTATACACAGATGAGAAAATCACAAGTGATTTTCAAAAATCTGTGATTTCACAAGTATCCTAGCTAAGGTAAAAAATTTATGAATCCTCAAGGAAACAGAGAAGATGATTTGCAGCATCGCCTTCAACAGTTAGAGGAAGAAATGAACTCTTCGTCTCCAAAAGTAGTGGTTGAGCAGCCAGAAGCACAAAAACAGACATCTCAGTTGAATTTTCTTGCCTGGAAGCCGCAGTTAGAGAGATTTAAAATCTGGTTCAAAAGCCTTTCGGTAACGGGAAAACTTGCTGTAGGGAGCGTAAGTGTTTTATTGGGTTTGGCGATGCTGCAAGCGGTTTTCAAACTCGTTGCGTCTGCTGTCAGTCTGGCAGTGTTGGCAGGGTTAGTGTATCTTGGATACAAATTTTTTGTGTCCGGTAGCTTTCAACGCAAGCAATAGTATTGTTGTCATCCATAATCGATAGTGGTGTGGAAATAAACTTAAAGGGAATTATGTAATGGCGATTCCAAGTGTGAGGAGAAGTAATCATCAAACCAGCAACTCAAAAGAACCGGAAAAATCGAATTTTCTACCCTTGGGAACTAAGCGTATTGCTGCTTGGGTAGCTGAAATTACATTGGTAGTTACCAGTGGGTTGATTCCCTTCGGTATGGGTGTATACGCGAATTCTCGAAGCGATCTAGACCGAGTACCACTCAACCCGGTGCTTGTAGTCACTGAAAGAGCGATCGCTCAACCTTTGGCTCTACCTGTAAGTTACGGTACGCGAAATGTAGCATGGCCCACTAACTTTTTGTGGACAGTAGCTTTGTTAGCTCCCCTGACAGTCTCTGGCTGGCAATTATATTTACTGGCTAAAACTGGTAGCACCATTCCCAAGCGTTGGTTTGGGGTTCGGGTTGTTAACGACAAAGGCGCACCTCCCGGTTTCGCGGCTGTTTTGGTGCGAGAAGGAATTGGTCGTTGGACTGTGCCCATGTCCATCGCTTATCTGGTATGGAGATACAGCTTATTCTTTCCTAATTTAAGTGCTTTTACGGGATTAATTGCTTTGCTTTGGTTGGCAGAAGGGATGGGTTTACCGTCGAAGCACGAGCCTAGGCGGGCACTACACGATCGCTTGGCGGGTACTTACACCATAGATGCTAATCGCCCCTTTACACCCCCGGTGTTAGCTAGTAGTAATCAGCCTAGCTTGACACAAGATGAGGAACAAGCGATCGCCTTAGAATATGTCGATCGGCTTAACCTCTGGGGACGGATGCGGCAAAACCCCAGTCTGCCTTTGTTTGGGGTAGCACTTCTGAGTATGGTTGCCGTGTTAGGAACTTTAGTAGCTACTCAAGTTTACATCCAAACTCAGGAAACTAAGCGCGAAGCCGATCGAGGTAAAAGACAACAGTTTCTCGCACTCGAAAAACAGTTAACTCCCAACTCCACCGCTAGCGATGAGGAACGCCGAAGTGCAATTTTGGCAATGGGTACTCTGAATAACCCGCAGGCGATGGAATTTTTGGTGAGTCTGTTAGCTAAAGAAACCAACCCCATTTTACTTGATACGATTCAACAAGCGTTGGTAAATATCGGTCCGGAAGCCATTCCCGATTTAAAACGCATGAATCAGTTTCTTGCTGGTGAGATAAATGCTAACAGCAACTCGCCCCAAGATAGAGAAATGCGACAAACAAAGTTACATATCAATCAGCGAGCGATTAACAAGATTTTAGCTGTCTACAGCAGTCGAATCAACAGCCTCGATCTGAGTCGCACTCAATTGGGACAAAGCGGCACTGGGAATAGTTCCAACTTCAACTTGGTATTAAACAATGTTGATTTATCGGGAATTAATTTCAAATTCGCAAATTTGAATTCTGCGAGTTTTAAAAGTAGTCGTTTCCGGGGTGCAGGTGAAGATGGACGCTGGGATACTTACGACGATTCAATTGCTGATTTAAGTGGCGCTCAAATCAAACAAGCCAATCTCACCGATGCTAACCTCAGCCGCGTTTTGATGATCGGTACCGATTTGAGACGTGCTACTCTCAACAGAGCTAATTTATCCAATGCGCGTTTGGTTGGTGCTAAACTTGGCAGCGCTCAGTTAGTGGGAGCGGATCTGCGGGGTGCAGTTTTGGAAAATGCGAGCTTGACTGGGGCTGATTTGGGCGAAGCGAAATTAAACGAAGCGAATTTGTATGCTGCTAGTTTAAGTCGGGTGATTGCGATCGGTACGCAATTATCTTTTGCTAACTTAATTAAAACTAATTGGCAAGGATCGGATTTATCAGGAGCTTATTTGGATCGCGCCAATCTAAGCGATGCTAACTTAAGTGCGACTCGCCTGACTGGTGCTATATTGCGATCGGCTCAGATGTCTAATACTAATTTGCGGAATGCCGACTTGAGCCTTGCAGATTTACGGGGAGCAAATTTGACTGGCGCTGATTTTCAGGGAACAATTCTTGCTCCTAGCAAACAAGATCCGGCAGATCAATTTGTGCAAACGCCAGCACTCGGCGCACAATCTGCTGTAGTACAGGGAGTTGATTTTACTCAAGTCAAAAATTTAGATCCCAAGCAACTGGCTTACATTTGCACTCAAGGTGGCATTCATCCTCGTTGCCCTTAGGGGGAGATGGGGGAGAGGGGGGGATGGGGGGAGTGGGGGATGGGGCGAGTGGGGGGAAAAAGAATTATTCTTTTTGTCTCCTTGTCCCCCTGTCCCCCTGCCCCAGTGTCCTCCTTGTCCTCCTTGTCCCCCTGTCCCCCTGTCCCCCCTCCCCCTTCCCCTCTTTGTCGGCAAATTTGCTACATTTTGCCAAATACTACAAACAAACGTGCCGATTTTTGCCAAGATAATATTATTTCCCAAAAAGTCACTGGGCAATAATCGGCATGAGTGAAAAATCCATAGAAAGCGGCGGGAAGGGTTTTCTCGCTCTACTTTTGCCAATCTCTTTTTTAATTATTTTTCTGGTTTCCACCTGGCGAGTTTTGCTGGGTGTTATTTTGCTGACAGCTGGTTTTAATCTTTGGCAGCGCTATAAATGGCAAAAGTGGTGCCAAGAAGTTAACCCGATTTTCAATAAAATGATTCGGGAAAGCCAGGGCAGAATTACGCCAATGGATTTGGCAATGAAGGGCAATTTTTCTGGGCAAACGGCGAAACGTTATCTAGATACTAAAGCCACGGAATTTGGCGCTAGCATTTTGAATGAAGACAGCAGTCCGGTCTATCATTTCATCACTGGTAGCATTCTCGGCAGCATACTTGACAGTAGCGAGCCAATTAAAGAACTTGCTTCTAAACCTGTTGCCATTAATGCACAATTACTGGCAGCACCGTTACCTGAGGTACAAAAGGAAAAAGCAGAAGCTGAATCATTAACACAAGCAACTACAGAGGAAGTAAAAAAACCTCTGGAAAAACAGTTAGTTTTTGGCTCTCTTATCCAATCGGAACTGGCTAAACGGCTAAATGTTTATTCCAGTACGGTATATAAGCGACGAAACGATCCAGATTTTTCTGAGTGGAGTCGCAGCAGAGATCCTGATGGGATTGCTTGGAGTTTTTCCCGGACAAATAAGGAGTTTTTTCCTTTGGAGGAAGAAGGGAGTAGGGAGTAGGGAGTAGGGAGTAGGGGCTGGGGGCTGAGGGCTAGTAAGAAGTTACAATTTAATAATTTAAAGACAAAAGTAATTTTGACTTTCTAGCTTCTAGACTCTAGCCCCTAACCCCTCTTTTCCTACGGCTTCGGAGATGGAATTTAGTCCGTTTTGTTCTAATTTGGAAAGCAAGCCTTGAAGAATACGGCGTACCATAAAGGGACCTTCGTAAATCCAGCCTGTGTAAACTTGGATGAGACTAGCGCCAGCAATAATTTTTTCCCAAGCGTCTTCTGGGGAAAAGATGCCGCCAACGCCGATTATCGGCATTTTACCTTGGGTTTGCGCGGCAATAAACCGAATTATTTCTGTGGAGCGATCGCCTAATGGCACACCACTAATTCCACCCGCTTCTTCTTTTACAGGTTTGCCGGTTTGGTCAATAACCTGCGTTTTCAGTTGATCGCGCCGGATGGTCGTATTAGTAGCAATAATCCCCGCCAGCTGGTATGTCTGAGCCAGGGAAATTATGTCAGCGATCGCTTCCCATTCTAAATCTGGTGCTATCTTGACAAAAATAGGTTTTTGTGCAGTGTTTTCTTTTTGCAAGAGATCCAAGATAGAACTAAGCATAGCGGCATCTTGAAGCGATCGCAACCCTGGCGTATTCGGCGAAGACACATTAACCACAAAATAATCTCCACAATTCTTAAGTAAGCGAAAACTGTTGAGATAATCTATTGCGGCTTCTTCTAAGGGTGTTACCTTAGATTTACCCAAATTTACACCTATTGGTATTGAGATTAAATTCTGCTGGCTTTCTGCCAAAAGTTTTGCGATCGCTGCCGCACCATTATTATTAAAACCCATGCGGTTAAGAGCGGCTTTATCCAACGGCAAGCGAAACAAACGAGGACGGGGATTTCCTGGCTGTGGGTGGTAAGTGACAGTTCCTAATTCGGCAAAGCCAAAACCCAAACTCGACCAAATAGCAGATGCAACTCCATCCTTATCAAATCCAGCAGCTAACCCAAGAGGATTTGGGAAGTTTAGCCCAAATAAAGTTTGTTCTAAACGTGTATCCTCAAGACACAAAGACTGCTGCAAGCGGTGATGTATCCAACTAGCGGGTGGATTATTGCTTGTTTGCGACAGCCATTTTAAACTGCGAATCGTTGTGGAGTGCAACCACTCTGGATCTGCTTTTACCAGATTAAATAAAAGAGGACGAATAGCAACTTGATAAATATCCATTTCAATCCCTGATAGGGATTAACATACAACAGCCTGCTTTTTTATCTGTTAAACCCGGATATTTTGAGTTTATCAAAATTTTACCACTTTATAATAACGAGAATTACTTTAATTTCCCATAACTGGAGTGCAAGCACTAGTTGCAATATTAGTCTGAGTGCTTTTCTGGGCATCCTATATATTACAAGCTATATTGACTCATAATTTAGATGGCGCAGAACCAAAAACCTATAGTCGCCGAATCACAAATTTTTTCCTTGGGTCGCGTCCTGCAAAGCCTTAGGGAAGAAGATAATGTTGATATTCTGATTGAAACTACTATTTCTTATCTAAAAGAGCAGTTTGACTTTAAATTGATTTGGATTGCTCTTTACGACAGACTTAATCATATATTGTTTGGTAAAGGAGGCTTTACGCCAGGTAATGACACCACTGTTTTACAACAGCGCGTGGTTCTCAGTCCCGGAGATTTATCAGAGCAAATAGTAATTGAACAGCGTCCGTTGGCTGTAGCCGATTTGCGAGCCGAAAATAGAGCGGAGGAATGGCAGGAATTAGCAAGAAAATACAACATTCAAGGAACTATTTTTTTGCCAATTCGTTATAAAGACCGTTGTTTGGGTGTGGTGTTGCTGGGTTCAGAACGTTGGGGTTACTTGCTGGGGGGGGAAGACAAAGCAAAGCTATCAATAGTTTTAGGCGAACTGGGAGCGGAACTGTATCAAAGTGAGATTAATTTGCAGCATCAGCAAATCAAGCGTCTTGACGAGCCTTTGATTAAATTATTGGAGCGAGTGCAAACCCTAAATAATTTAGAACCAAAGTTAGAAGCAGTAGTACAGGCAACTCATGAATTTATCTCTCCTAGCCGCACCAGTATTTACTGGTTTGCGCGGTCAGGGCGTTACTTTTGGCGACGGGTGAGCAATCAATCAAAGAGTATTAGCGATACCAGCAATCAGCAACCTTCGGGAATTACGGTACAGGAGTTTAGCGATTTTTACTACGCTTTGTCGGTCAATCAAATTGTCTCGATTGGTGAGGCGCGTAGTTCTCTCAAAAGTAATTTTACCGGAAAGTTGCTGCAACGGCTGCAAGTGCGATCGCTTTTGGCAGCCCCCATCATCTGGCAAAAAGATTTGCTTGGCTTTTTGGCAGTGGAAGCGAATGAAGCGCGAATTTGGACGGAAGCTGAGACAAGTTTCCTCAAAAGTGCTGCTGGGTTAATTTCTCTAGTTGCTCCCACCCAAAGTATGGAAAGTACTATCAATCAAGTTCAACTTGATTCTCAGTTAACTAGTCAAGTTGCCCAAGCTATTTATAGCGATCGCGATCTGGAAGAAATTTTACGCAACTGTGCGGCAAAAGTTTTGCAGCGCTTAGAGGCAACTTGGTTTTTACTCTTACAGTACAACCCAGACCAAAATAATTATCAATTTATTTACCAAAGCCAGCTTGTTAATCGCCGATGTTTGACATTTACTCTCGATGCTCTCAAAGAAGTTGATTCACAGCTTTTGCAACGTGCTACGGTAGCAGTGGGGATAGAAAACTTTGAGGAAGATTTGCGCTTTTTTAACTGGCGTTCCCCGTTGCTGGAAAATAACGTCCGATCGCTTTTAATTAGTAATTGTACTGCCAAACATGCACCAGAAACGCTTTTAATAATTGCTCACGAAACTAACCGCGCTTGGACAACTTTAGAAAAAGAGCTTTTGCAAATTGTCGCTCAACAAATTGGTGTGATTGTCCGTCAGTGGCAGTTACAAGCAAATACCCAGCAGCAGCAACAAATTTTACAAATTTTTCAGCAATGTTTTCGGATTACGGAACAGGCATACGCCACAGCCGAAGAAGAAAAGCATCTAGAACGTACAGCACTACAACAAATCGCATCTCTTCTCGGTTGTCCTTTGGCGATATTATTATCTTGGTCGCCCGATCAGCGTGTTGCAGAAATTATACCGGGACTAATTGCCAATAATCGGTTTGCGATCGCTTTGGATGCACTTGTCCCGATTCAAACAGAAGTTTTGATTCAGTGGGCGCTTGCTACTGATGGTGTATTAACTCTGAGCGTGAATGATTTACCACCTGATACCAAGAAATGGTTGAATGGTATCGACATCGGTCAAATTTTGGTGATGGCATTACGTACCAGTCCTGATTATCAACCTACAGGTGTAGTGTTGATGGCAGACAATTCAGAACGTCGCTGGTCAGAACAAAGTATTTATACCACAGAAAGTTTAGTTTGTCAACTAGCTTGGTCGCGGCGATGGTTGCAAATCACTCAAAGTCTTGAATCGACAACCGAGAAATTACAACAACTCAATTGGTACAAACATCGTCGTTTAGAAGACATTCAAAGAACGACAACGTTGTTACTCGGTCAAATTCATGATTTAGGCGTTCCGGCTACTGAACTGGCTCAAATGCGTTGTCAGCAACTGCTGCGGCAATTAGATCATACAACCGCTTCGATGACAGGACTGTTAAAACTGGAGCAGTGGCAGTTGGTTTTTAGCTGTGAAACAATGCCAATAGCTAGTTTGTTTAAGCGATCGCTCGAACGAATTGATAATTTAATTAAACAGCAAAGGCTGTGGGTAAGCGTGCATGGTTTAGGGCAATCAATTGGCATTCAAGAGTCAGAACAAAGCGGTTTAGTTCAGCCTACAGGAAAAACTACAATAGCGATCGCTGGCGATATCGTGAAAATAGAATTAATTCTACATGAATTGTTGCTGGGAGCATGTCATCGTTCTCCAAGCGGTGGCAGAATTGATATCTGGTGTCGCCGTTTAGATCAGCGCTTCTTAGAAGTATCAATTACAGATAATGGCATCATTGACCCACAGCTACTTCAAGAACTACACCCAGATACACCCAAAGATTTGCTTGCTTTCTCAAACCTCAATCAACCACCAGCTTTGCACCTGCTGATTTGCCAAAACCTCATGCACAAACTAGGCGGAGAATTGCAAATTTATCAATTACCAGATAATCGAGTAGTCAGCCGCTTATTGTTGCCTTTAACTTGTGGCAATGATTCATCATACTAAATTGCACATTTAAACATGAAACTGCTTCAATTCTCAGCAACTGACGACAAATAAGAGCGTTATTTGACATGAGATAATGCTGAAAGCTATATACAAATAAAATTATACATAAGTTAATAAAAATCATTTATTTTTAAGAATTATTAAGTTATTCATAAATTTAAAATTCGGTATAATTAGTATTGTGATTTGTTAAAAGCAAAAAAATGTTCAGTAAAATTGCTAACAATGAAAAGCAATATTATTTGAAAATATCCTGAATATATAAGCACTTTTCAGGGAAAAGTTTTAAAATTTCAAGAGTAATCAAATATAGATGCAAAGATAATTAAAGATATTTTGTTAGTTGAGTATGTCGTAAGTAGTAAAAAGGAAAGTTAGTTGTGAGTAAAGAAGAGTTTACCTATAGTTTTAAAAAAAATTTGCAGCAGATACAGGAACTGGAAAAATACATAATGCAGTTGCCAGGACAACAAGCAATCGCTGCATTAAAAGCTGTTACTGCTTCTATAGAGAATCTAGAAGTATTCAAAGAAGAAATGCAGACTACTTTAGAAGTAATGAAAGACGTTCAAGAAAAACTGCTGCAACAAAATGAGACGATAATAGCAGAATGTAAGATTTATCATGATTTATTTGAATTTGCACCTAATGCGTATTTGTTTACAGATGCTAAAGGAATAGTTATAAAAATAAATAACGCTGCTGCTGCATTGTTAAATGTGTTGCCCAATTTATTAATTGGCAAATCATTAATAAGTTTTGTATCGAAAAAAGATCGTCTATTGTTTCTTACCAAACTAAAGCAGTCGTTGAATGTAAACTCTGTGCAAGAGTGGGAAATATCTATCTGTCCCCTTGAGGGTCAAGCTTTTGATGCAATACTTTTGGTGAAGCCTGGGCGAGAAACTTCTAGAGGATTGGATGTATTACAAATATGTGTACATGATATTACTAAGTACAAGCAATTAGCAGCAAGTCAGCAGATACCTGCCTTGAGCGCACCTATGGAAAAACCCAATGGGCTGGATGGCTTACGCGTATTGTTTGTAGATGACGAAGCCGATAGCCGTGAGTTGATTGCAGCAGTGCTAATGCAACATGGAGTTGTAGTAACAACAGTTACTACAGTAACAGAGGCGCTCTTGGAAGTAGAGCGATCGCGCCCCGATGTGATACTCAGTGATATCAGAATGCCCGATGAAGATGGCTATGCTTTGATTAAGAAAATACGCGCACTAGAAGCTCAGAAAGGATGGCAAATTCCTGCCGGTGCTATAACAGCTTATCTTGCAGAAGACCGAGCAAAGGCAATAAAAGCGGGTTTTCAGTCGCATTTGCATAAACTTGCTGAACCAAAGGAGTTAATTGCAATGGTTGCACAGCTTGCAGGACGAAGTGAAAAGTGAGCAAGGGAAGCAATCTTATCGCAGGGGAGGCTGTTCAAAGAGCAGGGAAGGAAGGAATTTTAGTTTTTTACAAAGCTGGAATTTGATATCAATTCAGTAACAGTTTAGAATTTTCTTAGCTGAAAGATTTCAGACTTAAGTAGATATCTTTTCCCCAGGAAACATGGACAGCTTAACCGAAAACAAGAAAGCTGCTCTCGCTTTGGATGTATTTGCGGGTGGTGGCGAGATGGGTGAGTTGATGCGATCGCTCGACTGGTCACAAACGCCGTTGGGCCCGGTCGAGTCTTGGTCGCAAAGTTTGCGAACAGCCGTGAGTATCTGCTTATCTTCTAATTTCCCCCTTTGCCTGCTGTGGGGACAAGAGATAATCCAACTCTACAATGACAGCTATCGCCCGATTTGTGGTGCCAAACATCCTCAAACATTGGGTAGTCCGGGACAGGAGCATTGGTCAGAAATTTGGCACATTCTCGATCCGCTCTTTGAAGGTGTTTTCCAGACGGGACAACCTGCCTATGTTGAAGATATGCAAATGTTTATCAATCGCAATGGCTACCTTGAAGAAGTTTACTTGACCTTTTCATTTAGTCCCATTCGTGATGAAAGCGGTGAGGTTGCGGGCATTTTCCATCCCATAATGGAAACAACTGCACAAGTGATTAGCTCTCGACGGCTACGAACACTCAGCGATTTAGGAACAAAGCTTGGAGCAGCAAAGACGTTGGAGGAGTGTTGCCAAATTGCGATCGCAACGCTTTCGCACAATGCGGCTGACATTCCTTTTGTGGTACTCTATCTGCTTGCTGATGATGGAAAGCGTCTTCAGCTTTGTGGAACGACCGGATGGGACAAAGACTGGTATGCCCTTCCCCGCGTCATTGATATAAGCGCATCAGAAAAACTGGAATTTCCGTTTGCACAAGCAATTCATACCAGACAGGTTGAGCTGGTGGAGATTGCAAGTCACAAGGATTGCAACAGCGTCCCTCTCAACACAGAACTACCTAAGACAAAACCCGTTTCTGCTCTGGCTTTGCCCTTGATCCAACCAGGGCAAGATCGTCTTACTGGCTTGCTGATTGCAGGTATCAGCCCTCACCTTTGGCTTGACTCTGACTATCGGCGATTCTTTGAATTGGTTGCCGGACAGCTGACAACCGCTATGACGAATGTTCGTGCTTACGAAGAAGAACGCCTGCGAGCCGAGGCATTGGCAGAATTAGACCGCGCCAAGACAGCCTTCTTCAGCAACGTCAGCCATGAATTTCGCACGCCTTTAACGTTGATGCTCAATCCACTTGAGCAAGTCATCGCCGAAACACACGGTCTACTACAGCCCGAACAGCGCGAACAACTTAATATTGTGCAACGAAACGCGATGAGACTGCACAAACTAGTCAATACCTTACTTGACTTCTCCCGAATTGAAGCAGACAGAATACAAGCAGTTTATGAGCCAACCGATTTAGCCCAATTCACAGCCGAGTTAGCCTCAGTATTCCGTTCAACTATTGAAACAGCAGGACTGCAATTAATCGTGGATTGTCCGCCCCTGAGCAACTCCGTGTATGTAGACCGCGAAATGTGGGAGAAAATTGTTCTTAACTTAATCTCCAATGCGTTCAAGTTTACCTTTGTTGGTGAAATTGTTGTTTCATTACACCCAATTGGTGACAAAGTAGAGCTAAAAATCCGAGATACAGGCACAGGCATTGCTCCCCAAGAGTTACCCCGAATTTTTGAGCGCTTTCACCGTATACGAAGCGTACAGGCAAGGAGTCATGAAGGGTCAGGCATTGGGCTGGCTTTGGTGGCTGAACTCGTTCACTTACATGGCGGTACTGTAAACGTGGAAAGTGTCTTGGGTAGAGGAACGACATTTACAGTAACGCTACCCACAGGCTCATCGCACTTGCCAAGTAATCAAATTAGTACCAGTACACCAGCATCAACATCAGTAGGTGCTGCCCCCTATGTGCAGGAAGCACAGCAATGGCAAAAAGAAGAAAATTTGTGGTTTTGGGGGCAGCAAGCTTTGGGGGCAACAAAAACACCCCAACACACACCACCCCACGCCTCCCCCCTACGGATTTTGTTATTGATGTATCATCGCCACCTCTAGCGACCT
>NZ_JBPAOH010000046.1:0-47697 GCF_050875635.1 Tolypothrix sp. VBCCA 56010 | reverse complement strand
ACATTCTGCGATCGCTCGATAAAGATGTTGTCATTTCCCTGACTTGTTGGGATTACTTGAAAGATGCCTTATTTGTGGCGCAATTTTAACCAAATGGTATAAGTTACGGCTATCAATCAACATCGATTTAATTTCCTTTGGTATTTTCTAGCGACAAGAAGCAATATCCCTAGGCATTGGGATACTTTTTGTCAGTTTTTTGGTATTTAATAATACAAACTATTTATGACTAGAAGTCATAGCTCTCAAGATGCATTTCTATTTAGAAATACTTTCAAAAATATACATATCTCCAGAAAAAACTTAGATATTTAGGTGGATGCTCTACTGTATAAATGCTGATGTTTATCAAGTTTATAAGTTAATTTCATCATCTTATATATAGAAATAAAAAAAATAGCCTCACTATTGTGAAGATATCTCAAAGTTTCATCTCTCCGCAGTATGAATTTGTATCGAATGCGGATCGATCAAGATGAGACAAAAAAATCCCCCACCAAATGGCGGGGGATTTTAATTATCTACCTACAACACAAAAGGAAAGCGATTATTAACCAAACTTACCAGCAGTAGAGGCAATGAGGAAGGCTGCATAAGTTAGGACATAGCCAACTGTGAAGTGAGCTAGACCAATTACACGACCTTGAACGATGGACAAAGCAACGGGCTTGTCTTTCCAGCGAACTAGGTTCGCCAAAGGAGTGCGCTCGTGTGCCCAAACCAAAGTTTCAATCAACTCTTGCCAGTAACCTCTCCAAGAGATGAGGAACATGAAACCGGTAGCCCAAACTAAGTGTCCGAACAGGAACATCCAAGCCCAGACAGACAGGTTATTCATGCCGTAGGGGTTGTATCCGTTAATTAACTGAGCGGAGTTAGCCCATAGATAATCACGGAACCAGCCCATCAGGTACGTAGAAGACTCATTAAACTGAGCGACGTTGCCCTGCCAGATACCTAAATGTTTCCAGTGCCAGTAGAACGTCACCCAACCAACGGTGTTCAATGACCAGAACAGAGCGAGGTAGAACGAATCCCAACCAGAGATATCGCAAGTACCGCCACGACCTGGACCGTCGCAAGGGAAGGCATAGCCGAAGTCCTTTTTATCGGGCATCAGCTTAGAACCACGGGCATCCAAAGCACCTTTGACCAGAATCAGAACGGTGGTGTGGATAGCCAGTGCGAAGGCGTGGTGTACTAAGAAGTCACCAGGACCGATGGTTAAGAATAGGGAGTTGGTGCTGTTGTTAACTGCATCCAGCCATCCTGGTAACCAGACGTTACCGTAGTTAGGCCAAGCGGTGAAGGCAACGCTATCCGGGTTAGATAGCAAGGTGTTTAAGCCGTAAAGCACTTTCCCGTGAGAAGCCTGGATGAACTGGGCAAACACCGGTTCAATCAAGATTTGTTTCTCAGGAGTTCCAAAAGCTACTACTACGTCGTTGTGTACGTACAAGCTTAAGGTGTGGAAGCCTAGGAAGAGAGACACCCAGCTTAGGTGAGAAATAATCGCTTCTTTGTGCTTCAGCACGCGATCAAGTACGTTGCCCTTGTTTTGTTCGGGGTCGTAGTCACGTACCCAGAAGATGGCGGCATGGGCAAAAGCGCCAGTCATCAAGAATACAGCAATATACTGGTGGTGCGTGTACAGCGCTGCCTGTGTTGTGTAGTCCTTAGCGATAAAAGCGTAAGGAGGCATAGCGTACATGTGCTGCGCTACCAAGGAGGTGATGGTTCCTAATGCAGCCAGGTGTATAGACAACTGGAAGTGCAAAGAGTTGTTATAGGTGTCGTACAGTCCTTGGTGAGGCAGGTTGAACTGACCTTCAGTTTCGACACCAAAGAAGTTTTTGGCGTTCAGCATTTCTTTGATGCTGTGACCAATACCGAAGTTAGTGCGGTACTGGTGACCGGCGATGATGAAGATGACAGCGATCGCCAAGTGGTGGTGAGCCATATCGGTCAACCACAGCGATTCTGTCTGAGGATGGAAACCACCCAAGAAAGTCAGAATCGCAGTTCCTGCACCTTGAGATGTACCAAACACATGCTGTGCCGTGTCAGGGTCAGCAGCATAAGCAGCCCAGTTACCTGTAAAGAAAGGTGTTAAACCTTGTGGGTGCGGCAGGGTGGATAAAAAGTTATCCCAACCGACGTGCTGTCCGCGAGATTCGGGGATAGCAACGTGAACCAAGTGACCTGTCCAAGCCAAAGAACTGACACCAAACAAACCAGCTAAGTGGTGGTTTAGGCGAGGTTCAGCACTCTTGAACCAAGAGAGGCTAGGACGGAACTTGGGCTGCAAGTGCAACCAACCTGCAAACAGAAATACTGCTGACAGTAGCAGGAGGAACACTGAACCCATATATAGGTCATTGTTCGTCCGCATCCCGATAGTGTACCACCAGTGGTAAACACCGGAATAAGCTATGTTAACTGGATTGCTAGCACCACCTTGGGTGAAAGCTTCGATTGCTGGTTTACCGAAGTGAGGGTCCCAAATCGCATGAGCGATCGGGCGGATATGAATGGGATCTTTGATCCACTCTTGGAAGTTACCTTGCCAGGCTACGTGAAATAAAAGGCTCGAAGCCCATAGGAAAATGATTGCCACATGACCGAAGTGTGTAGCGAAAATCCTTTGGTAAAGATTTTCTTCTGTCATGCCATCGTGGCTTTCAAAATCATTTCCCATAGCCATCGCATACCAGATCCGACGTGTAGTCGGGTCTTGTGCGAGATCCTGGCTAAATTTTGGAAATTTTGTTGCCATAGGTGTGATAAATCCTCTGACCTTTAGCCATCAGCTATCGGCGAAATTTTAGATTTTAGATTTTGCGAAAAGTTGCGTGCGGTGAGTCCAGCACTGCGGGAGGGTTTCCCTCCGCAGGTGACTGGCGAACCCGGAGGGGGGTTCCCCCCCGTTGAGCAAACTTTTCAAGACGGATTTTGGATTGAATCTAAAATCCAAAATCCAAAATTCTGCCAATTTCTAGCCTAGTGTAAGTATGTGTGCGTGGAAGAATGCCCAGGTGGTAACAATTCCTCCTAAGAGATAGTGAGCCACCCCAACAGCACGACCTTGAATGATGCTCAAAGCGCGAGGCTGAATTGATGGTGCTACCTTCAATTTATTATGCGCCCAAACGATGGACTCAATCAGTTCTTGCCAGTAGCCGCGACCGCTGAACAAGAACATCAAGCTGAATGCCCAAACAAAGTGACCGCCTAAGAAAAGTAGACCATAAGCTGACAGCGCACTGCCGTAAGAGTTGATCACTTGTACAGCTTGTGCCCACAAGAAATCACGCAACCAGCCGTTGATTGTGATGGCACTTTCGGCGAAGTTACCACCAGTGAGGTGAGACACAACACCATCGCTGTCTACCGTACCCCAGACATCTGATTGCATTTTCCAACTAAAGTGGAAAATCGCAATCGAAATGGTGTTGTACATCCAGAATAAACCGAGGAATACGTGATCCCAACCGGATACCTGACAGGTACCACCACGACCTGGACCATCGCAAGGAAAGCGGAAGCCGAGGTTTGCTTTGTCTGGAATCAGACGAGAACCGCGAGCAAACAAAAATCCTTTTAACAGAATCAGGACTGTGACATGAATTTGGAATGCGTGAATGTGGTGGATCATGAAGTCCGCCGTACCCAACGCGATTGGCATCATTGCCACTTTACCGCCTACAGCCAAAATTCCGCCACCGAAAGCATAGCTTACAGGTTCTAGAGCATTGGGAGCGGTACCGCCAGGTGCTAATGTGTGTATGTTTTGTACCCACTGAGCAAATACTGGCTGTAATTGAATTGCTGTATCTGAGAACATGTCTTGGGGACGACCCAAAGCACGCATCGTGTCATTGTGGACGTACAATCCAAAGCTGTGGAAGCCGAGGAACATACAAACCCAGTTGAGGTGAGAGATGATTGCATCTCGGTGACGAAGCACCCGATCCAAAACGTTGTTTCGGTTCACTACAGGATCGTAATCCCGCACCATAAATATAGTAGCGTGAGCCGCACCGCCTACGATACAGAAGGCTCCAATCCACATGTGGTGGGTGAAGATACACAACTGTGTAGCGTAGTCGGTTGCCAAGTACGGATACGGAGGCATCGCGTACATGTGGTGTGCCACGATGATTGTTAGGGAACCTAGCATTGCCAGGTTAGTTCCTAACTGAGCGTGCCACGATGTGGTCATGTTTTCGTAGAGACCTCTGTGACCATCGCCTGTGAAGGGACCTTTATGGTTTTCGAGGATCTCTCTCATGCTGTGACCGATACCCCAGTTGGTGCGGTATTGGTGACCGGCAATGAGGAAGACGACAGCGATCGCTAAATGGTGATGAGCAATATCAGTCATCCACAAGCCGCCAGTTACCGGGTTCAGACCGCCTTTGAAGGTCAAGAAGTCCGCATACTGACCCCAATTCAATGTCCAAAATGGTGTCAAACCATTCGCAAAGCTGGGGAACAACTCGATCAATAAGTCTTTGTTCAGGATGAACTCGTGGGGCAAAGGTACGTCTTTAATCGAGACGCCTGCATCCAAAAGCTTATTAATCGGCGAAGATACGTGGATGATGTGACCTGCCCATCCCAAAGAACCGCAACCTAGCAATACTGCTAAGTGGTGATTCAGCATCGACTCGACATTCTGGAACCATTCCAGTTTGGGAGCGCGCTTGTGGTAATGGAACCAGCCAGCAAACAGCATTAACGCTGCCATCACTAAGCCGCCAATGGCAGTGCAGTATAGCTGGAAGGAGTTTGTAATACCCCAGCCACGCCAAATTTGAAACAAGCCTGAGGTGATTTGGATACCGTGGAAGCCACCACCGACATCACCATTCAAAATATCTTGTCCCACAATGGGCCAAACGACCTGAGCACTTGGCTTAATGTTCAAGGGGTCGCCTAACCAGGCTTCGTAGTTGGAAAACTTCGCGCCGTGGAATATCATCCCGCTCAACCAGATGAACACTACGGCTAGGTGCCCGAAGTGTGCTGCAAATATTTTGCGGGATATGTCTTCTAAATCGCTGGTATGTGTATCAAAGTCGTGGGCGAGCGCATGTAGGTTCCAAATCCAGGTGGTGGTTTTTGGACCTCTAGCAAGGTTTCTATCGAAGTGACCTGGGGTCGCCCACCTTTCAAATGAGGTGGGAACTGGGTCTTTATCGACTATTACTCTTGCTTTTTTCTCCTCTCGCTCTGGAGGACTTATCGTCATTCAGACCCTCCTCTCTTAACAAGGATGTGAGGAATCATTTAAACCACTTGTTGTCTTTTTGGCTAAGTTGTGCTTAGTCCGATGCTCCAGAAGTATCCCAAAGCAGCGGTGAAGACCTCATGTGGAGATTGCTTTCTGTTGAATTATAAAGTCTTATCTCCCCCTTTGTTGAACACAAGTTAACAATAATTAAAAATCCCTGGAGTAATTGTGGAATCTGCTTTTTCCCGGAAAACAACTTGTCCAAAAGTCAATAGCTTCTTCATATAATTTACAAACGATAACAATTTGTAAAATTTCTCCACTAACCAGACGTAGTAAGCATTTTCGCTCTGTTCGGCTTTTATTTGTATATGTTGGTCTTTGAGATCGCGGCTACTACCATATTCTGTGAAAATTGCTATTAATAAATATTTGTGATAAATATGGCTAATTCTGAGAAAGAACTGATAAAGATCCGAGTAAAATTAGACTTTTTTGCCAAAAACATCAGATTTGCAGAAAATTTCACCTTTTGGGCTATGGTTCCGAATCATGGTTTGCGCCAAAATCAGTTGTTGAAGACTAAAACTAGGTGGAACTCATGAAGTGGCGGACAACAGCAATAGCGAAAATTCAACCTAGGATCGCTATCCTCAGGCGACTAATCATATTATTACTGGTGTTGAGTATTACTAGTTGTGGCGAGAAAGCCAAGAGCCAAGAAGTGTCTGTTGGATACAAAGAAAAGCCGCAACCGATTTCTCGGCAATTCTCTGAAGTTTCCCCACCAGCGGTAATTCAAGAACTGCGATCGCCCTTAGATATTTATCAACCGCAAGTAACAATACTTACTCCCCAAGCTGATGAAGTTCTGCAAGACGACAAAGTTACAGTCCGCTTGCAAGTTAAGGATTTACCAATATTTAAAGACCCAAAATTTGATCTAGGATCGCATTTACACGTAATTCTTGATAATCAACCATACATATCTGTTTACGACCTAAATCAACCGCTGGTTTTACCAGACTTGTCCCCAGGTACGCATACTTTGCGCGTCTTTGCTTCTCGTCCTTGGGATGAAAGCTTTAAAAATGAAGGTGCTTATGCCCAAACAACATTTCACATTTTCACGAAAAGCGACGATAACAATCCGGATGCGGCACTACCCCTGATAACCTACAACCGTCCTCAAGGCATCTACGGGGCAGAACCAATTCTACTAGACTTTTATTTAACTAATGCGCCTTTGCACCTAGTCGCTAAAGACAATCCCAACAATCAAATTGCTGATTGGCGCATTCGTTGCACAATTAATGGTGAAAGTTTTGTTCTCGATCGCTGGCAGTCAATTTATCTCAAAGGCTTTAAACCTGGTAAAAACTGGGTAAAGCTGGAATTTCTCGATGATAAGGGAAATGTTGTGAAAAATGTCTTCAACAGCACAATCAGGCTGATTACCTACGAACCAAAGGGTAAAGACACTCTTTCTCAAATCGTTAGAGGCGAACTTTCAGCAGACCAAGTTCGCTCAATTGTAGACCCCAATTATACTGCTAAACCGACAACGCCTGAACCAATACCCGCACCAACAGTTGAAACAACACCGGATAAAGTAGAGGAACCTGTTACTAAATCTGAATCTCCGGAATCAAGCCAGCCAAAACAAGTTGAACCTCAACCAAAGCAAACGCCAACCCCTGAACCAACGATACCAGAACAATCTCCGCAAACTGATAAACCCAAATTTGGCGGCTTTTTCAATCGTCGCGGATCTAAGCTTCCCACTCCGCAACCACCTGTGACGCCATCTCCAAGTGTACCGCCGACACTACCTGAGATTATCGAGTCTCCGACACCAGAACCGCAATTAGAAGAAACGCCAACACCGGAATTAATTGAACCTCAACCAGAGGAAACGCCAAAATCAACGATACCGGAACAATCCACGCAAACTGATAAACCAAGATTTGGCGGATTTTTCAATCGTCGTAAGTTTTCCAATGCTTCAAAAGAACCTCAATTAGAGGAAACAGAAACCCCGGAATCAACGATACCCGAACAATCCGCGCAACAAAGTGCAAAATGGAGGTTTGGCGGCTTTTTCAATCGTCGTAAGTTTCCCAATGCTTCTCCATCTGAGAGTGTGTCTCCGACACTACCAGAGATTATCGATTCAAAACCAGAACCTCAATTAGAGGAAACGCCAACGCCAGAATCAACGACTTTACCAGAAAAAATCGCTCCCAATCCGGAAGAACCGGAATTAAAGCGATATTTCAACCCGCGTCAGTTTCCGGATGCTTCTCCTTCTCCAAATTTGCCGCTAAATCAGCCGGAAGATAAGGGGTAAAGGGTATTTGTGAATTTGATTAGCCCTCAGGCTGGAAGCCTGGGGCTATACGAGCAAAGCCCGCCTACGCGGGCTATAAAAGCTGCACCGTGCGCCAATATCGGGTAAAAGTGAAAACACGCCATAGGTAAAGCTCTAATCTTTGCTTGTAGTTGGTGGTAAAGCGCTGAAGCGCTTACTACAGTAGACTTAAGTGTAGATTTTCAGATAATGCTTCAATAAAGGCAAGTCCGGCTACAGAATTACCGACGCTATCTAAGGCGGGACTGTATGTAGCGATCGCTCCCTGTTTTGGTACTATCGTTAAAAGCGCACCGCTAATTCCTGATTTCATCGGTAATCCTATCCGGATGCTATATTTGCTAGATGCTTCATACAATCCACAAGTTAACATCAAGGCATTGACACAGCGACGATTTTGTGGTAAACTAATCTCGCTAAAAGATAATATTTTTCCCAGACAGGCTAAGTCTTCAACTGTGCCAGAAAGACAGCAAATTTGCTCGTAAGTGTCTATGGCTGTTTGAACATCATCTATATATCCAGCTTCGGCAAGATATTGAGCGATCGCTTGATTGGTTTGAGAATTAACTGAACGAACTGAAGCTAACATCTCTTCATCCAGCTTGAAGTTGGATTCGGCTAATTGATTCAGCCATTGACATAAATTTTGCGTGCGATCGCTTGGATTTTTTCCTGGTAATTTATCAGCAAGAGTAATTGCACCACTGTTAATCATCGGGTTGCGTGGGAAGGAGCGATCGCTAACCAGTTGCGTGAGAGAATTGAAGGGCGCATCCGATGGCTGAACCCCAACCCACTGAAAAACCGTTTCCAATCCCAGATGTTCTAGCAAATATAACAGCGAAAACGGCTTAATCGCGCTCATCAGCGGAAAAACACAGTTTGTATCGCCTGTACTGTAAGCTTGTCCTGATTTACAACAAATGTGAACTGCAAAGCAATGAGGATCGACAACAGCCAATTTAGGAATGCGGTTAGCAATTTGTCCTTGATAAGCTTGGCTTTTGGCTTGTTGTACCCAGACAGATAAATCAGCGGTAGTTAGTGTTTCGAGTTTTTTCAAGAATTATATCAGATTTGTAATGGGGAATAGGGCAATGGGCATGGGGCATGGGGAATAAGGAATGGGGAAACAAGGAGACAAGGAGGACAATTTCTTTCTATTACCTATTCCCAATGCTGTTCGGACGGCAGGTGCATGGCTGCCGGGAAACCCCCATATAGCGCACTGCCTCCCCAATGCCCTTCGGACGGCAGGTGCAGATAAGCGCTCTTAACCCGCGCAACGCACTGCCTCTCCAATACCCATTGTTCATTGCCCAATGCCCATTGCCCAATGCCCGATTACCAATTACCAATAAAAATATTTTATGAACCTCCGTGTAAGAGCGCCAGAATTTCCGCAAAATTTTCCTTGGCTGAATACTGACAAACCGTTATCTATTAAACAGCTTAAAGGCAGAGTTGTAATTTTAGACTTTTGGACATATTGTTGCATCAATTGTCTGCACATCTTACCAGACTTGAAATATCTCGAACAGAAATATCAAGATAGTCTTACCATTATCGGCGTGCATTCAGCCAAGTTTGACAACGAAAAAGAAACCGAAAACATTCGTCAAGCCATTTTACGTTACGACATCGAACATCCAGTTATAGTTGACAGCGGCTTTCGGATTTGGTCAGAATATACAGTGCGTGCTTGGCCCACGTTGATTGTAATCGATCCAGAAGGTTACGCGATCGCCTCTATATCTGGTGAAGGCAAGCGCGATGTTTTAGATCAATTAATTGCAAAACTTATTTCCCAACACCGCGACAAAAAAACTATTAATTTTCAAGAACTTAGCTTGACTTTAGAAAAACAGCGCCAACCGTTAATTACACCACTGGCTTTTCCCGGTAAAGTCTTAGCGACAAACGCGGCTTTGTTTATCGCTGATTCTGGACATCATCGAATTGTCATGAGTAACGAAGATGGAGAAATCCTGCATTTAATCGGTACAGGAAAACCCGGTTTAACTGATGGTTCATTTCAGCAAGCGCAATTTTTTGCACCTCAAGGAATGGCATTTGATGCAAAAAATCAACTTCTTTACGTTGCCGATACAGAAAATCATAGCTTGCGGCGCGTTGATTTGCAGCGTCAAATAGTAGAAACCATAGCCGGAACAGGCAAACAAAGCCGTAATATTCATCCTCACGGTGGTGTTGCAAAAGAAACAGCCTTGAATTCACCTTGGGACTTGGTGAAAGTCGGGAATATCATATATATAGCGATCGCAGGTTCTCACCAAATTTGGGAAATGAATCTGCAAACCGACAATGTTAAGACTTATGCAGGCATTGGTGCAGAAGCTTGTATAGATGGTATACTCAGCGAATCAGCATTTGCTCAACCCAGCGGCATCACCACCGACGGGCAAGAATTATATATCGCCGACAGTGAAGTTAGCACAATTCGCGGCGTAAAATTAATAGAACCGCAACAAGTGCGAACAATTTGCGGAAGTGGAGATTTATTCGGTTTTGGTGACGTTGATGGACAGAGTTTTAATGTTCGGTTGCAGCATTGCTTAGGGATAGAATATGCCGATAATTATCTCTGGGTAGCCGACACTTACAACCACAAAATTAAATTAGTTAGCCCCAGCACCGGAAATTGTCAAACCATATTGGGTAATACCGCTGGATTCCAAAATGGACAAGGTAAACACAGCCGCTTTTGCGAACCTTCAGGCTTGAGCGTTCTAGATTCTCGCTTATATGTAGCTGATACAAATAATCATGCCATTCGCTGCGTCGATTTAAACACCTTTGAAGTAACAACAATCCAATTTATCGGATTGTGTGCGCCAGATGTGTGTGTTCCGTTTAATATATGATTGTCTCACGCAAAGGCGCAGAGGCGCAAAGAAAGAATTTAAAGAATTATGACTGATGTTGCCGTAATTGGTGCTGGGATGGCAGGTTTAGTTTGCGCCCAGCAATTAAGTCAAGCTGGATACTCAGTATTGGTGCTGGAAAAGTCCCGTGGTTTGGGGGGACGAGTTGCTACACGGCGTTTACATAATACTTGTGCGGATCATGGTGTGTGTTATTTGAAGCCGAAAGATGAATTGCTGAAGCGTTTTGTTGAGTTGTTGAGCCGCCATCATATTCTAGAAGTATGGACAAACGAGCCAGAGCCAAATTATATTGCACCTCAGGGAATGAGTGCGATCGCTAAGTTTCTCGCTCAAAATTTAGAAATTTCCCTGAATCAACGTGTCGCAGCTATTACCCCAATCGATAATAAATGGCGTCTCACCTTTGAATCCAGCGATGAAGAGTTAACCGCTGCATCAGTAGTTGTCGCTATTCCCGCACCTCAAGCTTTCACCCTATTAGCACCTTTAGGCGATTTCGTCAATAAAGCTTTTTTAGATAACTTACGTTCTATAGAATTTTACCCCAGCCTTGCTGTTATGGCTGGGTATCCCGCCGACTCGCAGCCACTTCCAGAGTGGAAAGCTTTAAGTTTTGTTGACAATCCTGATTTAGCGTGGATTGGTTTAGATAGCAGCAAGCGTCACAATTCGCAGCAACCGCTTTTTGTTATCCAAAGTAGCGCTGATTTCGCCCAACGTTATTTAGAATCTCTCGATTTACACTTAGCCGCACAGCAAATGTTGCAAAGCGCAAGTCAGATTGTGCAACTTTCTTGGCTGGCTACTCCCGAATGGATGCAAGTACATCGCTGGCGTTATGCTTTTCCTCGCAATCCTTGGGACAAAGCTTTTTTATCTGCGGAAAGTTTTTTACCTTTGGTGTGCTGTGGTGATTGGTGTGGTGGCAACCTTGTTGAAGGTGCGATGCTTTCAGGATTAGCCGCTGCTGAGGAAATTAACAATCAGATGAGAAATGTACCTTTAAGCGGCTTAAATTTTTTATAATTTCTTAATTAATCATTTAATCTCTGGCTCAATTAATTTGCAATGATAGTAAGTTGCTAGGCTTGTACCTTACATAATTCATTCGCAATAAATTTTCAGTGCTTCTGATTGCATCATCGACAGAAGCGCATATTTGGGTTTTGCAATTTCAAAATGCTAAGAAATGTAAATTACAAAAAAAGTGGAAACTCATTCAATCTTTTTTTATAATTAATATTTTTTGTTAGTTGCTGGAATTGATCCCTATAAGTTTATGATGCATTTTGTGTAGTTTTGAGGCAAATATTTATAAATTTGAAATAATTGGCATTATCGGTATAAAGGACTTACACTTAATAAGTGTAGTCAGCATTGTTTTCAAGTTTCTCCTGTGAAGTACAAACTTGAACTTAGATAAACGCAGTAAGTTTTCTAAGACTGTAACTGAAGAAAAAATTAGTTTTAGGGTTTTAGCATCTAACACTCAAATTTATTCTAACTTCATTGTTACGGTGGCATTTGCATTGATAAATTTTCTCTGATTGACAAATTATTAGCTGGATCAAAAGGAACTAAAACGTTATGCAAACAGTAGTGAAATTAACACCGCAATCAGTTTTAGGAGAAATTGAAAGCGTTTTGGATACTTATCCATACAATCCTTATCAACAAGCTTTTGCTATTGCTGATTTGCGCCAAGAGTTAATTTGCTTTGTTCTAAGTCGCATTCCTTGCCTTTACAGTGCAAGTGATGATAAATCGCTTCCTGACTACCAGCTAGACCAAGAGTGCTTGTTAAACTTTAAGTTACCTCGCAGTCCTTTAGAACAAACATTATACTTGCAAAATTTAATTCATCAAGGCATTTCTTCAATCATGAAAGAAAAATCAGATTGGATTAGCGATCGCCTTGAAACAATCCAAGTAGATTCTCAACCATCATACTGGTTTGGTTGAATCAAATTAATAGTAAAGACGTTCCGGTGGAACGTCTCTACCTTTTATTTTTTACCTTTTAAGGGGTCGTGTCCCCAATTCATTAAAGAATAACGCCAGTGTGTATCCTCAACATCACCTTCAGGCTGCTGTGCTGAGTGACGATGTACATAACTGACGACTTTTTTCATGTGCGATAAATCATCGTCTGTGTAGTCATCTTTTTTCTTGTGCAATAATTCAACGATGCGTTTACCGGATTTATGTCCGATTGACTCATCATCATCTTTTTTTTGCCCTACAGATTGAGATTCCTCTGTTTTCAGCCAAGATTCAAGTTCCTTTGCTGTCATATTCACACAAGCGTGAAACTCGTCGATCGCTGATTTGACATCTTTACTCATAACGCTGCATTACTCCTCAATTTTCTCAAGAGAACCAGGTTTGTGTGCTGCTTCTTTGCCAGTTTTATCGCTTTTGACCAAATACTCAGGATTATCTTTTGAGGCAGCGACGTGATGTCCTTTAATCTCTGTGGATGAGGTGAGTTTCTTTTCCACCTCGCCGGTGGTTTCACCTTGGGAAGTTTTCCACTTAACCTTGTCACCTTTTTTCAATTCGTCACTCACGGGTTTTTTCTTTTGAACGTTTTATACCCGTTAATTATGTTCGCGCTATCAGAAAAATTAATCAGTCGCTTGACAGAAATTGCATTCGCAAATCTGACCTCTCTCCAAGGAGGAGAGAGGCTTTGATTTTCTCCCCTTCCCTCCTAGGGAAGGGGTTGGGGGTTAGGTCTGTTATTCAACTGCTGCAATAGGAATGCACTTACACTAATCGCAGGCTATAAATCAATCCAGTTGAAATATCCACAAATATCAACCTGTCGGCGCGTGATGCTAGATGTAAGTTGTGGTAAGCTAGGCGTTCGCACTTGCCTATCGATTAAAGAGGAACCTGAAAAGCCGTATTCAAACGTATAACTTAAATGTTGCGCTATTAGATATACGAACTATTATTAAGTTTGGCGAAAAGTGTGAATTTGCTGCTTTGAGTAAATTTATCAAAGCGGTTGACCGTAACGAAATTATGAGATAGTGGATATGATTCAAGTTGGTTCGTTGGTGCGATCGCGCAATAACAATTTAGGAATAGGTAAAGTTACTCAAATATCCGAGCAATCGGTAGTTGTAGAATATTTTTGCTCGTTAGGAAAGCAAATTTCAAACACGTTACCTTTAATTTCGCTGTCTAAAGTCAGAATTCAGCGTCAAACTCGCTGTTATATCAAATTAGACAATGAAGATAGATGGGGAATCGGCAGAATTTTCACTTGGGATGAAGACAACGATTTATATCAAGTTGATTTACCAGATAAAAAGACGGTATTAGTAACTGAGCAAGAAGTTTACGTGCGTTGCGATTTACCGATTGAAGACCCAATTGATATTTTAGCAATGAAGGGTCAAGAAACGCCGTACTTCCACGAAAGACGACTTGCTTTAGTTAATTGTTTGATGTCGCAACGCGCTGTCAGTCGGGGAATGACAGGCTTAATTTCTGCCAACATTAAGCTTTATCCTCACCAAGTTGAAGTTATCCGCAGAGTCCTAGAAGACCCAATTCAACGCTATTTATTAGCAGATGATGAGGGATTGGGAAAAACGATTGAAGCCGGTGCTATTCTTCGCCAATATTTGTTAGATGAACCGCAGGGGACAGCTTTAGTAGTAGTACCGCAATATTTACTTGAACAATGGCATCAAGAGTTAGAAAATAAATTTTATATCTCGCATTTTCCTGATAGAGTGAAAGTGGTAGCGGTGGAAGATGTGCAGAAAATTAACCGCAACGCAGATATAAATTTTGTCATTTTCGATGAAGCTGAGAAAATCGCGGCAATGGCGTATTCATTTGATGCATCACAACGCCAGCGTTTTGCGGTATACAAACACATAGCTCATAAATGCGATCGCCTGCTTTTACTTACTGCTACTCCACTATTAAACCACGAGCGCGATTATCTGGCGATGCTACATCTGTTAGAGCCTGACATCTATCGGATGGATGATTTAGCTTCATTTCGCGCTAAAGTGCAAAACCGGGCTGCAATTGGTCAAATTTTACTTTCTTTGGAAGATGCAGATTCTGTTGTGCGGAAAGACAACTTAAGTCAACTCCAAAAGCTTTTTCCCAAAGATGCTTATTTACTCAATTTAGCAGACAAATTAGAAACACAAACAGCCAGCGACCAAGATAAACTTGTTAGAGAAATTCGCACCCACATCAGCGACACGCATCGACTTCATAGACGAATTCTCCGCAATCGTCCTGCTTCGGTAGAAGATGTAATTTGGGAGAGAAATATTTCACCCAAAGCCGAGTATGATTTAGATGAGCGTTCAATAGACATTCACGAATCAATTGAAAAGTGGCGTAGCCTTGCTCCCAACGAAAAAGAGTATCAGCGGATATTTCTGCTTTTATTTCTCGCTTCTGGTACTTGGTTGGGTCTTTTAGAACAGGTTATCACGGCACGGTTAAAAAAGGTAGCTCGCAAAGAGTTAATTCAAGACTTTGATGATGAAAGCATTTCCATGCTTACCGATACTCCGAAATTTGCCGGGGAAGAAGAGATATTAGAGTCTTTGCTGAAAATAATTCGACAACCGTCAGAAGATGGCGATCGCATCGAATTACTTAAAACAGTATTACTCTACCACCTCAGCGAACGCTTTAACCTACAATCTTATCGGTCAAATCTCAGCAAATTACTCGAACAAGTACAGCGACGACTTACAAGACCAATACCGGGTGATACACTGCCAAAAATTGTTGTATTTACCAGCTTTCCCCAAGTTGGGGCAGAAATCGTCCGTTGTTTGAGAAGCAGTTTTGGTAAAACCACTGTCGCTACTCATCAAATCGGACAAAACGCTGAAGTTGAAAAGAATCTTAAACAATTCAAAAACGATTCAAAGTGTTTTATTCTGGTTTGTGATTCTGCTGGCGAAGAAGGTCGTAGTTTACAATTTGCCGACTGGATAATTCATTTTGACATTCCTTGGTCGCCAAATCGCCTGGAAAAAAGAATTAGTCGGATAGACAGCATCTACACTACCCAGAAAATTGAGTTAACAGTATTTGCAGGTGCAGATTTAGAAGATAGTCCCCACGATGCTTGGTATCGTTTGTTAAAAGAAGGTTTGGCAGTCTTCCAGCAATCAATTACCAGTCTTCAGTTTTATGTAGATAAAAAATTGCCGCAACTCGAAGCAAAGCTGTTTGAAACTGGTGCAAATGGGTTAATAGAAAGTATAGAACAAATCCAAGATGAAATCGCCGCCGAAAAAGTTAAAGTAAATGAACAAAACGTTTTAGACGAGATTGATATTCTCGATGAAGATGCTATCCAGTATTTTACAGCATTAGATAATTATGATGCTCAATATCAACAAATACAGCGATGTGTAGAGGGATGGATTTGTGATGCTTTAGAATTTAAGCAAGTTTATAAAACCGATTTCTCTGGAGTACAGCGCTATCAACCAACAATGCGTACCTTGGTTCCAGTAGATGAATTGAGAACTTACTTCAACACTTTTGCAGAAACATTTGGTACTTTTAACCGTAAATTAGCAAATGAAAATTCTGATATCAATCTCTATAGAATTGGTGAAGAATTTATTGAATCATTAGCATCGTACATTAACTGGGATGATAGAGGTCAAGCTTTTGCACTATGGCGATTTGATAAATCTTGGGATAACAGTCAAGGTAAGGAATGGTTTGGTTTTAGATTCAATTATATAATTGAAGCCAATTTAACTTACCTCAAAGACGACACCAAATATCAGATTCTCAAGCGACGCGCTGATGGCTTATTTCCGCCAAAAATCGAGTCGATTTTCGTTGATGTTGAGCGTATGTCTTTAGTGCAAGATGAGGAACTATTAACTATTTTGCAGCGTCCTTATAAAGGTAAAGGCAGCACTCAACATCGTGATTATAACTTAGCAAAAAGTCGATTATCAATAATTGATAACTTTGTTGAAGCTAATAAATGGCAAGATTTTTGTTATCAAGCACGTCAAACTTCTTTGGAATTACTCCAGCAACGTCCTGATTTTGTTGAATTGTGCGAAAAACAGGCGACAATTGCTGAACATAAATTAAGTAAGCGCGTTGAACAATTACAACTGCGACTTAATCAACTTGTTGAGAACAAAGAAAGGTCTAATTCGGAACTAGAAGAAGAAATTGAGACAGAAACCGACTTAATACAACTAATTATAGAAGGAATTCGCCATCCTTCTATTCGTCTTGATTCTGTTGGTTTTATTGTCGTTTCTGGGTGTCCTCCAACTCAAGTTGAGGAAGAAAGCGATAATTCGTAAATTCGTAGTGAGGAATGCGCGTTCGTTGTGCGAGAACCCCGGTTTCTTTGAGAAACCGGGGTTCTGGGTTTAAAAAAATTGTAGGGTGTGTTACGGCTTCCGTAACGCACCACTAGCTAGCTTTTACTTTTTTAGTATCTGCTGCTGCTGGGTTTGTGAACAATAAAGCTGAGAACTTGACACTGCTTGATGTTGTCAAAACCAACTACACGAATAAAGCAGTTGTTGTATTGAGAACGGCAGCTTTGAACTTCGTTCAACACTTCTTGAGTAGATCTAGCGTTAAATAAAGGCAACTTCCACAGTGTCCAAAAGAATGTTGTTGGCTCGGAAGTTTCGTTAAACTCGACTGCGGGAATGTAACCTTGCTCTAAGATGTACTGCACTTGCTTGGCGATTTGAGCGTCAGACAGAGGAGGCAGATAAGAAAGGGTTTCGTAACGACGCTCTTTTGGTAAGGTCTGCATAGTTGGTAATAAAGGATGGCTTTGACTACAAAGGTGTTGGTTGTTAGTCGGTAATGGGCATTGGGCATTGGGCATTGGGCATTGGGCATTAGGCTTTTCCCTTTTCCCTTTTCCCCTCTTCAAATTCCGACTATCGACTAACTTGATGAATTATCCAAATTTGGATCTGAAGCTGCTTGTTCTGATTCTGGGCTGGGTGTTGACATATTTAATTGCGTAATTCGCTCTAAATGCTGGCGACGGTGTTCTGTATTTGCTTGGCTGATGCCGATACGAATCATTTCCGGTAAGAAGTCGGTGACTTCGTTGGCGATATGTTCCCTGACGGTCATGATCCGCAAAGCCAAATCTGGCTTTTCTTGAAACAGACTTTGAATGTATGCTTCTCCATCCTGAATTTTGTCGGCGGAAAAGTTGTGCAGCCAAAACGCCAAGGGAGGATTCGTTTCGCCAAGTTGAGTTAGCACCGTCCGCACTGCTTGATAAGTTAGGTAACTAGAGAGCGTCTTAACTGTATCCTTTGCAATTTGTTTTAAATCCATGCTTGACCCAGCCCAAAAGAGTTATGAGTTATGAGTTATCAGGAGCGGAGTTATGAATTAATTTAACTCCTCACTCCTAACTTCTAACTCTTAACTTAAAATCAGACGGTATCCATTGCCTCGAACTCGAACTTGATTTCTTTCCACAGTTCGCAAGCAGCAGCCAGTTCAGGAGACCACTTACAAGCTTCGCGGATAACGTCGTTACCTTCGCGAGCTAAGTTGCGTCCTTCGTTACGTGCTTGGATACAAGCTTCAAGAGCGACGCGGTTGGCGGTTGCGCCAGGAGCGTTACCCCAAGGGTGTCCGAGAGTACCACCACCGAATTGTAGTACGGAGTCGTCACCGAAGATTTCTACTAGTGCGGGCATGTGCCATACGTGGATACCACCGGAAGCAACTGCCATTACACCAGGCATGGAAGCCCAATCTTGGGTGAAGTAAATACCGCGTGACTTGTCTTGCTCAACGTAGTTTTCACGCAGCAAGTCAACGAAGCCCATTGTAATGCCGCGTTCACCTTCTAACTTACCAACAACGGTGCCGGTGTGGATGTGATCGCCACCAGACATCCGCAAGCACTTAGCTAATACGCGGAAGTGGATACCGTGGTTTCTTTGACGGTCGATAACGGCGTGCATTGCGCGGTGGATGTGCAGTAACAAACCGTTGTCACGACACCAACGAGCTAAGGTGGTGTTGGCGGTGAACCCTGCGGTGAGGTAGTCATGCATGACGATGGGCATTTTGAGTTCTTTAGCATACTCAGCCCGCTTTAACATTTCTTCGCAGGTGGGAGCGGTGACGTTCAGGTAGTGACCTTTGATTTCACCGGTTTCGGCTTGTGCTTTGTGGATGGCTTCAGCTACGAATGTAAAGCGATCGCGCCATCTTTGGAATGGTGCTGAGTTGATGTTTTCGTCGTCTTTGGTGAAGTCCAAACCGCCGCGCAAACATTCATAAACCGCACGTCCGTAGTTCTTCGCCGACAAACCCAACTTGGGCTTAATCGTACAACCCAACAACGGACGACCGTATTTGTTTAATTTGTCACGTTCAACTTGAATTCCGTGAGGAGGACCTTGGAAAGTCTTCAAATAAGCAACCGGAATCCGCAAATCTTCCAAACGCAATGCACGCAATGCTTTGAAACCAAATACGTTACCTACAATCGAGGTCAACATGTTGGTTACAGAGCCTTCCTCAAACAAGTCTAGAGGATAAGCAACATAAGCGATGTACTGATTGTCTTCGCCGGGAACTGGTTCGATGTCGTAGCAACGACCTTTGTAGCGGTCAAGGTCGGTTAACAAGTCAGTCCATACTGTTGTCCAAGTACCAGTGGAAGACTCAGCAGCTACTGCTGCACCAGCTTCTTCCGGAGGAACTCCAGGTTGTGGAGTCATCCGGAATGCTGCTAAAAGGTCTGTATCTTTAGGTGTGTAGTCTGGGGTGTAATAAGTTAATCTGTAATCTTTTACCCCAGCCTGATAACCTGATTTCGACTGAGTCCTCGTTTGCGCGTAAGACATACTTTATCCTTCCAACAAGTCAATCTTTTTTAGAAGCAAATTACGTACTGTGCAATTTACCCTCACCCCGCTTTTTCCCCCCAACAAGCAGGAGGAATCAGGAAGTTTTTTCTTAAGGGTTGCTTTTAACAATGGGTAGCGCTTTTTTGATTCACACTTAGTTTAGTTAGTAATCTTCCTCACCAGTGCTTTTCGTGAATACAAACGCAAGATGCGTGTATATTCCATCGTCCCACGATTGTAAATTCTTTATCTGTTCTTCGCACTCTACTAAATATAGCTTAACTAGGCGATCGCGCTTCTTTGTAAATTCACTGGTAAAGCAAGGCTTGTATAGATTACCGCCTTTTTTACCCGTTTTTGAGCAACAGACAACGATAAATTAACACAGCTGATTTAGCAGAGTCCTCAACGAAAGACAAAAATTGCACACCACGTAATTTGTATCTTGTTCCACAATATATCAATAATTCGATAAGTTATTCTTCTAATCTTCTTAACTCTTTTATTTAAATTTGTTATTTAATGTCAGAACTTAACATTTTATTAAGATGTATTTACAAACTATCAGTCATAATAGTACCGCCTTATCAAAAAAACCTGCTTTAGAAGCATCTGGGCTAATACCCAGGCAAAGTTACTCGGTTTCTAGGAAAATAACCTTGTTTAGCAACCAAATACTGACATAGAAACCAAGTTTCTAGGAAAGGCGTGCGTAAGTCCTCTGAGCTAAGATTGTAAAGTTTTCTTGATTGCTGAGAAGCGAGAGTGTTAATTCCTCAACTACAAACTGAGCGTTTAATTTTACGCGCATTTATCGAATCATACCTTGACGCTTACGCCAAAATGTGCAACGACAACAGAAAACTTTATCAGTAAAATACGTTTTAATTCGTAGTGAGCAGTTTACCGCTCATATCCTCGGCTTTCAGGGATAGAGCCGCTTAAGTAGGTCGGCGTAAATAATTATTGTTGGGATAAGGCAGGGAGCTTTCTTGCAGGGGGAGAAAGAGTTTTAGCCTCATTTACTTTTCTTCACACAGTTTGGTTTTACTGTTTAAAAAACACAAACTACGGGAACACTGTAATTAACCCGCAACCTTTGCAGACAAAGGCTATGGGAGATGTTTCCCAAGGAAGTTTAACAGTGGTATTGTTTTGCGATCGCATTAGTTTATTAATTACTTCTACTCTGCTGGGGTTGGCAATCTCAACAACGATTCCAGCCAATGCTGAAAAAAATAGTAGTTCTCCCCCACAAACAACCCCTGACGTAGATTCATCAGAGTTGACTCCCTCTTACCCAGCTTCACCACCACCACCCCGAAAAGACCCTTTACCCGACGACAGGGATCTGCAAGAACGTTTAAAACAAACTGATTATCGTGTGAGTAACTTGCTGGGGGATGTTACAGGTAATCTTTGGGTAGGTTCTTGGCGGGGATTGTCGCACATTGACCCGAACACCGGTAAGATTTTAGGTAGAGTTAGTTTACCAAATGTCGCGATCGGTGCTTTAGCTCAAGACAAAGTAGGACGCTTGTGGGTGGGAAATTACGAAGGCTTGCAGCGAGTAGACCCGCGTACAAATGAAATCACAGCACAGAATTTATTCTTGCCTTCTAAACGAGTTTTATCGCTGTTGATTGACAAACGTGGTTATTTGTGGACGGGAACTGATAACGGTGTAGCCTTAATTAGCCCAGACCAAGGTTTAATTATGACAACAGTTAAAGAACTTCCTGGAGTTAGCGCTAACGCTTTAACTTTAGATGCTGATGGTCAACTTTGGGTAGGGACGCTTGATGGAGTAGTGCGGGTAAATACCGCAAATGCTTATGTCATGAAGTGGATCAATAATTTACCGGGAACGACAGTCCAAGCTTTAGCAATTAGTCCAGAAGGATTAATTTGGGCAGGAATGCCAAATAATTTGCTGGTTATTAATCCGAAAACTGGTGCAGTGCTGCGGTCAGTTACTCGGTTGCGCGGACGTAACGTCACAGCAGTACGCTTTGCTAAAGATGGTAGTGTTTGGGTCGGAACTAACGATGGTTTGTTAAGATTAAATCCACATACAGGAGCTGTATTAGACGAAGTTGCCGGTCTTCCTTCTAGTCGCGTGTTTGCCCTTGCACCTGACATCGGTAATAAACTATGGATCGGTACTAGTGAAGGTTTAGCTTGGTTAATGCCAAAAATGCCACAGGCAAAAACTCATCTGGCTTTTAGTCGCGCTGTTAAATAAGGGTTAGTGGGTAGTTGATAGTTGATGGTGGGTATTTGATAGTGGGTAGTTGATAATTCTTAACCGTAAACTCACAACTCACAACTCACAACTAACCACTAACTATTCACAACTAACCACTCACAACTAACAACTAACCACTAATCAATCCAAAATCCAAAATCTAAAATCCAAAATCGAAAATGCCAGTCACCACTCAACAATTAATTCAATGGAAACAACAAAAGCGTTCAATTGTGGCTTTGACTGCTTGGGATTATGCGATCGCACAAATCCTTGATGCTGCTGGTGTAGATTTAATTTTGGTGGGTGACTCTATGGCGGTGGTGTTGGGGTATGAAACAACACTACCTATCACTTTGTCTGAAATGCTCTACCACGCAAAAGCTGTGCGGCGTGGGGTAAAACGCGCTTTGGTGGTGGTAGATTTACCATTTTTGACGTATCAAGAAAGTATTCAGCAAGCGATGCATTCAGCCGGTAGGGTGTTGAAAGAGACGGGAGCGCAAGCGATAAAATTAGAAGGTGGCTATCCGGCAATGATTGAAACGATCGCTCGTTTGGTGCAAGCGGGAATTCCGGTGATGGGTCATGTGGGATTGACACCACAATCGATACATCAAATCGGTTTGCGACAACAGGGAAAGACGCAAGAAGATAGTGAGAGAATTTTAAATGAAGCGATCGCACTCGAACAAGCGGGTGTGTTTGCGATCGTCTTAGAGCATATAAGCGCAGATTTAGCAATGCAGATTACACAAAAGTTGAGCATTCCCACAATTGGTATTGGTGCGGGAGTGCATTGTGATGGACAAGTGTTAGTTACTTCTGATGTCTTGGGACTTTCAGAAAAACAACCGCCATTTGCTAAAGTTTATACAAATCTGCGGGAAACGATTAACAAAGCTGTGCAGGAATTTAGTGTTGAAGTGCGAGAAAAGAAGTTTCCATAAGGAGAGGAAAGCATTTCAGTTTTGCGGATGCGGATATTGTAAGATTACAAAAAGCGCCAACATACAGCAGATTGCAACTTGGTGAGGTACAGATTATTGTAAGGGCACAACAATGTTGTGCCCCTACCTGTGTACCTCATTTACCTGAAAAACGCTGTATTCAGCGTGAAAACTGACAGCATCTTTTATCGGCTATTTCAAGAATTTCCTAGCATCTTCTTTGAACTTATTGGCAATCCTCCCGAAGCAGCAAGTTCTTATCAATTTGCTTCAGTTGAAATAAAACAAACAGCTTTTAGAATTGATGGTGTGTTTCTTCCCACCCAAGAAGATAATCCAATTTATTTTGTTGAAGTTCAATTCCAATCTGATACAGAACTTTACTCGCGTCTGTTGTCGGAAATATCTTTATACCTACGCCAAAATAAACCCAGAAGCACTTGGCGCGGAGTAGTTATTTATCCTACCAGAAGGATAGATACATCTGATACCAAAGATTGCCATGAATTCTTTACCAGTCAGCGCATCAGCCGAATTTATTTGGATGAATTAGGTGAAGCTGCATCACTACCAATTGGTATTGCTACTATTAAGTTAGTAGTTGAAGATGAAGATACAGCAATTATCACTGCTAGAGAATTAATCAACCGAACCAAGCAAGCGGAAAATTTACAACTGCAACAGCAGTTACTAGAATTTATAGAGACAATCTTGGTTTATAAGTTTCCGAAAATGAGTCGAAAGGAGATAGAAGCAATGTTTGGGTTAAGTGAGTTGAAGCAAACGCGAGTTTATCAAGAAGGTAAAGAAGAAGGTAGTTTAGAGGCAAAATTGAAAGCTATACCTAGACTGTTAGCATTAGGCTTAACAGTCGAACAAATAGCACAAGCGTTGGATTTGGATGTTGCACAAGTCCAGGAAGTAGGACAGCAGACACCTCCAAATCAATGAAGTGATTGTAATAGAGACGATTTTGGTTTATAAGTTTCCGAAAATCAGTCGAGAGGAGATAGAAGCAATGTTTGGGTTAAGTGAGTTGAAGCAAACGCGAGTTTATCAAGAAGGTAAAGAAGAAGGTGAACAAAAAGGTCGTGTAGATGCAAAATTGAAAGCTATACCCAGACTGTTAGCATTAGGCTTAACTGTGGAACAAATAGCACAAGCGCTGGATTTGGATGTTGCACAAGTCCAGGAAGTAGGACAGCAGACACCTCCAAATCAATGAAGTGATTGTAATAGAGACGATTTTGGTTTATAAGTTTCCGAAAATCAGTCGAGAGGAGATAGAAGCAATGTTTGGGTTAAGTGAGCTGAAGCAAACGCGAGTTTATCAAGAAGGTCGTTTAGAGGCAAAATTAGAAGCTATACCCAGACTGTTAGCATTAGGCTTAACTGTGGAACAAATAGCACAAGCGCTGGATTTGGATGTTGCACAAGTCCAGGAAGCAGCACAGCAGACACCTCCAAATCAATGAAGTGATTGTAAATGAAGGGGAAAGTGCGATCGCCTGCGAAAATACATACATCATCGGTATTTTCAGTAAAACAGAATAGCTTAAGATTGGCGATCGCAATTCCAAATAACTCGTTCACGAGTATCAAAGACTCTCTGACGAGTATCAAAGACTGATTCACGAGTATCAGAGACTGATTCACGAGTATCAAAGACTGATTCACGAGTATCAAAGACTCTCTGACGAGTATCAAAGACTCTCTGACGAGTATCAAAGACTGATTCACGAGTATCAAAGACTCTCTGACGAGTATCAAAGACTGATTCACGAGTATCAAAGACTGATTCACGAGTATCAAAGACTGATTCACGAGTATCAAAGACTGATTCACGAGTATCAAAGACTCTTTAATGAGGTTCAGATACTCGTTAACGAGTATTAATTCATCAAGAACCTGATGCAGCTTTGGTAGTTCTACTTCTGATAGCTTTGAAGCGTTCACCCAACTGTTCGGCAATAGTTTTTAAGCCTGGAGTCTTTTTTGCAGCAGTCTTTACATAGTCATAAACAGTCAAACTGCTGGTCATAGCATCACTACCGACTGCTAATAGGGTATCATCTACTTGTTCGGTGAGTTGCCGCATTGAGGTTAAAAGTTCGGTGAGTGTGCTGACTAATTGATAATCTCGCACCAATTCCTCAACGTCAAAACTTGCGGGGAGAATGTCGCGGTTAGACTGAGCAGCGGCAACGCTATTATTAACAAAAGCTAGGCTTTTATCACCCATTTTAAATAACTTGCGCCGTTCTTCGGTAGTTAGGGTAATCAAAAAGGGCAGCTTTTTTTGGACTGTCTGTAGTGCTGCTTTGATTTCTTGGATATCTTGTGGGGAAATGCTGGCATTGACATTTTGATAAGCCATCGTATAATTACCTTGATGAGAGTATTGCTGTAGTAGCAATGTTTACTACGTTTATGATTCCCACAAAGTCATGCGATCGCACATTTTATTTAAATTTTTACACCCAGGTCTGATTATCAGCATTAAATCACGGTTGCGTGTTTTATTCTTCGGTCTGCTTAATCATCCGTCGCAGCGCTGATTCTGATGGATATATACCAACTTCCATCAATGCTTGCCGTTCGAGAATGCGATCGCCATTGTTAAAATCAAAGATACGTACAGTTACTTCGCCAATATCTGTTAAAGGCTCAATTACAGCTTCATTTAAGCGGAAATGTTCTCCCCAAAAGTCTCGACGTGGGTTGAAAAAGCGCACGAGTTCACCAGTCTGCCAATTAATAGAGCCTAAATCGCTGCCTTTTTGCAGATTACAATAGATACAGGCATAGGAACTAATTATCTGCGGTAGTCGAACCACTGAGTTTTACGCTAATGATGTGGTCAACTTGATAAGTTGAAGACCTATAAGCTTCAGGAATGAGGCAATACTCGCACAAATAATGAGCGTGATCGCTAACTAAGCGGCGAAGTTCTAAACTAATATAAGGTCGGGGCACTTCTTATATTTACTCGGCAGTGATGTATTTGTGAGCGCGTGCTTTTGCCAAAATCATTATATGCTCTAAGGTCAGGAAATGGTCTAATTCTTTTTTTTCTTCTGGTGTCAATTCTCCTGTTTTATGCGCGTAAACCAAATCTTCTAAACGCTCCTGCGCTGCATGTGATAGTTTAAAATCTATAACACTTTGGGGTCTAGTTCCCGCAGCAATAAAGTCAATAATTTCGTCGTAGACTTTGGTTGTATTTATAGATGTGGTCATAATCCCTCTTTCATCGAATCAATATTTATGCTACTTTAAATGTCTTTGCTAAGTTTGCGGTTCTGGTAGAGATGTACCGTCTTCTAACGATGACGAAATCAGCATTTCTAAAACTTCTTGAGCATTCTTAACTGCCTCTTCGTAAGTATCTCCGTGAGTATGACAAAATTCTCCCCATTCAGGAAGGCTGACAACATAACAGTTATCTTCGCAACTACCATTGAATAATAATAGTGTAGTGAGAATTCATTCTTGTTCTTCCTCTTGAGCCTTTTTAATTTCTTTTAGCTTTTGAAGTGCATTATTAACGTCTTTTTCCTGGTGATATCAAGTCCGGATAATTAGTTATGATTCCTACAGTCGTTGCACCCCACTCCTTAATCCCCTCCCCGCTTGCTTTGAGGGGAGACAAAGCTACGCTTTGACGGGGTGGGGTTCTTAACGAACTTGACTTGTCTGCACTTGAACCTTAAGAATCTTGCTTTCTTTCATTTGCCTGCTCAATGCGCTGCCTAATTGCTTCTTCTGCAATGCGAATATTTTCTTCAATTGGCGTACCGTCTTCAGTAAACATCGACGGATATATAATTGTTTCTGAGTCAGGAGTACGGCGACTAACTAACATATCTAAAGCTTCTAAATCTTCCCGATGGGCAAGTACATAGGCTCTTAGTTCTTTTGTGGACATTTGGGCAAAGTTAGGTTTCATTGATAAACTTCCACTCTCCACTAGGAAAAATCATGATTTGGATATTATCACCTGCCAGAATGAATATGTATCCTTTGAGTTCATTAAAACGGAATAGTTCGATGTTGCGATAACCATTAGACAGCATCTGGCAGACACGCACACAGGCTTGTGCTTGTTCGTTGGTTGGATTTATCGTCTCTTCCTCAATTGTGACATAGATAATAGTAAGCCTTAATTTTGCGGTTTCTACCAAGAGTGGTTGTGCTTAAGCGATAATAAATACATTTCCCGATAGAAGCACAGTTTATGATCTGCTGCCTAAATCCAGCTTGCCACAATCCGCCGAATCCTGATGGCATCATGTTTTGCTCAAACTGCGGCGTGGGATTGGTAGTGTTGAGAAATCGCTATCGCCCAATTAAATCATTAGGTGGCGGAGGATTTGGTAAAACTGTGCGATTCGTTTAGTCTAAATGGCTGAATCTCTCTTCTAGAGAGGATTTCAGTCCAGGGACGACTAGCTGGGAGATAAAATCCTAGACAACTTCTAACCGATGATGGTGGAAATCCATCCCTCTTGATGTCGGAGTGACAGCATAATCCCTACGGTAGCGACTAGTCCTCAATCCGTAAAGCGGGATTAAAAGCACCAAACTACAAGCCTTTCTAGTAGTGTAATGCAAGCAAGTAACCACGGTGACGAACAGGAATCCTATTAAAAATCCGTCACGGATAACCAGTGAAATAAGGCTGATACACTGGAGCCAAAAGGCAAAGGTCAGAGGTTAATACATAGTTTTGGTATTAACGACATCCCATATTTGACCCGGATTAATTAGGACACCTAAAGTTACAACCAATCGGTTAGAGGAACGAATTAACCCCCTATATGCTCTCAGTACGGTCGATTTACTGAGTAGGTGCTAACCGGATGCTATGGGCGGATGGGATTGTGTAAGAAGCGAATGCTTGGGGTAACGTTCAAGATATGCTGACGTACACACGATGAGTTGAAAGGTAAAGTTATCAAGTAGAGTTTACATGTCTAATACATATCCGGAAAATCCGAATAATGTGGAATGGAAAGACATTGATTGGCGTAAAGTCGAAAAATATGTTTTCAAGCTCCAAAGACGAATTTACCAAGCATCAGAACGTGGTGACAAGGCAAAAGTTCGGAGATTACAAAGAACCTTAATGCGTTCATACAGTGCCAAGCTGTTATCTGTTAGACAGATAACACAGGACAACCAAGGAAAGAAAACTGCTGGAGTGGATGGAATAAAATCCTTAACACCCAAACAGAGACTAGAGCTAGTCAAAAATCTTTCCCTGAAATCAAAACCACTGCCAGCCAGAAGGATTCACATCCCAAAAGCCAAGGTCGGAAAACGTCCCTTATCCATACCTGCCATAAAGGACAGAGCAGCACAGGCACTTGTGAAACTAGGACTGGAACCAGAATGGGAAGCTCTCTTTGAGCCAAACAGTTACGGTTTTAGACCAGGACGCTCGACACACGACGCAATCGAAGCAATATACACCAGCATCAATCAGAAACAAAAATTTGTTTTAGATGCCGACATTTCAAAATGCTTCGATACCATTAATCACGATTACCTGCTACGCAAATTAAATACCTCACCTACTGTCTCCCGCATCGTTAGAGCGTGGTTAAAAGCGGGGTGGGTATTCAAAGGTAAGAAAGAGGAATCAGATATGGGTACACCCCAGGGTGGAGTCATATCACCCCTACTTGCCAATGTAGCATTACACGGAATGGAAAGTAGATTAAAGCAATTCGCAGAAAGTCTACCAGGAAAAAAACGAGATAACTCGCGAACTCTTACATTTGTAAGATATGCAGACGATTTTGTTGTCATCCACCCAGACCGTCAGATAATCGAAAAAGCCAGAAGTATCTTGACAGATTGGCTCAAAGAAGTTGGATTGGAAATAAGTGAAGCCAAGACAAAAGTCACCCACACATCAGAAGGATTCGACTTCTTAGGATTTAATATCCGACAATACTCGGTGGGTAAAAACAATAGTGGCAAAAATGGACATGGTAAAACATTAGGTCACAAAACACTCATTATACCTTCCAAGGAAAAAGTCCTGAAACACTACAGAAATATGGCTGAAATAATAAACAGCCATAATGCCGCCCCACAAGCAGCATTAGTAAGGATACTCAACCCAATAATCAGAGGTTGGGCTAATTACTATTCCACAGTAGTAAGCAGTGAAACCTTCCAAAAACTAGACAATCTAATCTGGCTAAGACTGAAAAGATGGTGTAAACGTCGTCATCCCAATAAAAATGCCAGCTACGCCACCGATAAATACTTCAAAACGGTTGGAAATCAAAACTGGGTATTTGGAGATAAAAGTAGCACACTCATCAACCATGCTGACATACCTATCATCAGACATATTAAAGTCAGAGATAGAAAGTCACCATATGACGGAGATACGGCATATTGGGCAAATAGGCTCTTAAAACATCCAGAACTACCTACTAGAGTGTCCAAACTCCTAAAAGCGCAAAAAGGTAAATGTAATCAATGTGGACTCATGTTTAGAGACGGCGATATCTGGGAAGTTGACCACATCATACCCCGTAATAAGGGAGGTAAAAATCTATACAGCAACCTCCAATTACTACACCGTCACTGTCACGATGTAAAAACAGCAAAAGACATTGCTGGATGTACCAATGACAATGGTCAACTCATTGAGGAGCCGTGTGAGGTGAAAGTCTCACGCACGGTTTTGAAGACGAGTCGCTTAGGTGACTAAGCGGCTTAGTTTAACTATTTGGCAGAAGATATCGACAAATTAAATGAGCATTGTGTTATCAAGCAATTTGTACCGCAAGTACAGGGAACTGGCACATTAAATAAAGCCACAGAACTATTTGAGCAAGAAGCAAAGCGACTGCAACAGTTAGGAAAACATCCACAAATACCCACACTGTTGGCATATTTTGAGCAAGATAATCGCCTGTATTTGGTGCAAGAGTTTATCGACGGGCAGAATTTATTAGCGGAATTACAACAGCAGGGAATTTTCAACGAGCAAAAAGTCAGAGAATTATTGCTTGATTTGTTAGATATTCTCAAAACAGTTCATCAATACAAAGTCATTCACCGCGATATCAAGCCAGAGAATATCATTCGTCGCAGTAATGGGAAGTTGGTACTCATTGACTTTGGTGCATCCAAGCAACTGACAGCAACGGTGATGACGCAAGTAGGAACAACCATTGGTTCCTTTGGTTATGCGCCACTGGAACAGATGGAAGGAGGTGAAGCTTACCCAGCCAGTGATTTATATAGTATCGGTGCAACCTGCTTTCACCTGTTGAGTGGAATTCAGCCTTGGGAACTTTGGAAACGACAAGGTTATGGTTGGGTTGCGAGTTGGCGACAGCATTTGCAGCAAAGCGTGAGTCAGAATTTGGGGCGTGTGCTAGATAAATTGTTGCAAGAAGAATATCAGCAGCGTTATCAGTCAGCCGAGGAAGTTTTACAAGATTTAAATCCCCCGCTATCACTTTCAATACCTCCAACCCAGCCAGTAATTGCAACTCCAGTATCACCGCCACCGTCTACAGTAATTTCTCAGCCGCCAGCATCAACGCTAGTAGCACCAGCAAAGCCACTAGCAAAACCACAAGGATTGCTACAAAAGCCATCCAGACAAAATACTAATTTCAGAAAAAGATTCCTGGTGGGTGCTGCTATTACAATAGTTGCAACTCAAATATATGGCTATGTTCGCTATGGCTTGTTTCCAACTAGTCCCATATCTGTAATTGCTAGCGAAGATAGCGATGTTTTCTTAGAAAGAACCCTCACTGGGCATTCTAACTCGGTTAATTCCGTCGCCATCAGCCCAGATGGCAACACCCTTGCCAGTGGTAGTTATGACAAAACCATCAAACTGTGGAATCTCGCAACTGGAGAGCAAATCCGCACTCTCAGTGGGCATTCTAACGTGCTTATTTCCGTCGCCTTTAGCCCAGATGGCAAAACCCTTGCCAGTGGTAGTATTCCTGACGATACCATCAAACTGTGGAATCTGGCAACCAAAGAGCAAATCCGCACTCTCAGTGGGCATTCTGACGTGCTTATTTCCGTCGCCATCAGCCCAGATGGCAACACCCTTGCCAGTGGTAGTTATGACAAAACCATCAAACTGTGGAATCTCGCAACTGGAGAGCAAATCCGCACTCTCAGTGGGCATTCTGACGTGGTTAATTCCGTCGCCATCAGCCCAGATGGCAAAACCCTTGCCAGTGGTAGTTGGGACAAAACCATCAAACTGTGGAATCTGGCAACCGGAGAGCAAATTCGCACTCTCAGTGGGCATTCTGACGACGTTAATTCCGTCGCCATCAGCCCAGATGGCAAAACCCTTGCCAGTGGTAGTTATGACAAAACCATCAAACTGTGGAATCTGGCAACCGGAGAAGAAATCCGCACCCTCACCGGGCATTCTGAGAAGGTTTTTTCCATCGCCATCAGCCCAGATGGCAAAACCCTTGCCAGTGGTAGTACCGACAAAACCATCAAACTGTGGAATCTAGCAACCGGAGAACAAATTCGCACTCTCAGTGGGCATTCTAGCGTGGTTCTTTCCGTCGCCTTTAGCCCAGATGGCAAAACCCTTGTCAGTGGTAGTTCTGACAACACCATCAAAATTTGGCGGCTAAAGTAGTGAGTGCTGAATTAGCAGTTTTGAATATTGAGCTAGATATACAGGACTTACGCAACTGGCACAGGCGATCGCTAACTTTTAGTACATATGTATTGCATAACTGACGCAACGGCACAGCGCGATCGCCATTTTCTCAAGCAATGGCGATGGCTGAAGGCAGCGCCTGCGCCAAACAACTAGACGATAAACATGGGAACGTCCGGACGCTTGAGTTGTTGAACTAAATAATTTGACAGCAATCCATGCTTGATTTGATAAATTGTTTGACCACTATAGTAAGCTAAATTTTTTAGTCGAAGCCAGACTAAAATAGCGCAGGCAATATGGTTTCTTTGAATACGACCCTTGCGACACTGGCATGATTCAATACCAGTCAATTGTTTTAGTTCTCTATGAAACTCCTCAACCTTCCAACGAACCTTACACACTTTTTGTACAACGTCCGTAGAGTCTTGAGATAAATCGCGAAGTCTGCCGGACAGAGTATTCTGTCCGGCGAGCTTCGCGTTTGTAGCGATAAAATCCGTTCTGTCGGTAGAGACAGTCACCCGGAATAGTTTCACTTTTTTTGCGCCAGGAAACTTCTTTCTTTTGACTATTTTACCTGATTTTAACTCCTGTTCATTCCAAGATAATAACTCGATTTTTTGATAACCATTTTTATCTCTTGTATCATCAACAAGTCGATTACGTTTCAGAGGACAATAATAATATTTACCTAAATCATCAATAGATAACATCAATTTATTTGTTGCATACCAACTGTCCATCAAGACAGCTTTGAACGGTAAATCTTTATGGTAGACAAGGTTTTGCAGCATCTCCGTCACATGGTCTATCTTCGTTTTTCCATCTCTAGGAGGGTCATAAATACGATAGTCAACTACCCAAAAGTTCCCAATTTCGTGATTGACATACAGACAATTTACTAACCCAATCCCTTGGATGACACCATGTTCATTACCAAGGCGGTTCGACGGACAGAGTACTCTGTCCGCCGACACGCCGCACTATACTGCCGTTTAGTTGTCTCTATTTCTATTGCATATCTTTTATCAATTACTGTGTCATCAAAAACTAGATATGCGTTCTCATTTATTTCGATGAAATCTTTGACATTATCCCAAAGTAAACGTGGTGTTAACTTTTCATTTTTAAGATAGCGGTTAATTTTGTCATGGCTAATCTCTTCTAAATGGTTTGCCAAATTTGTGAGAGTATAATTAATTTGACTACTCAGTAAATATTGGCAATAGTTAAGTTTAGTAAATATCATCGCCTGATTCTTATTTTTAATGCCCCCTTCACTAATTTTCTCATGAAATTCAGACAACTTCACACAATTGATCGCTATTACTAATTTGAGCAAGAGCCTGTTTGGACTTTCCCCTTTAATAATACATATGTACTACAAAAGAGCGATCGCACTGTGCCAGTTGCGTAAGTCCTGATATAGAATAATTCACCTAAACTAAAATCAAGATAACTTGCTCCTAAATTTGAAAACAAATGAACTGGAAACTTGACGAAGCACAACAAAAACTGCCAGAGGTAATAGATGCTATTACGTCAGAACCTCAATTAATCTTCAAGCAGGACAAATTAGTGGCTGCAATCATAGAACCTAAACTTTTCCAAGACTTCCTAACTTGGCATCAGCAACAAAAAGTATCATCTCTCGCAGATGCTTTTGTAGAACTACGTCAAATCTGTGCTGAAGAAAATTATATTTTAGAGACACCTGCACGATATAGCGATAATAGTATCCCATTTGTTGCGGAATAGTATGAGCTTTCTTTGCGATACTAATATTATCAGTGAATTAGCTCGTCCATTACCGAATCCTGGAGTCATTGCCTGGAGTCAAAGCATCTCATCAATTTTTCTGAGTGCTATTACATTGGAAGAAATTTGCTATGGTTTATCAGCAAAACCAAACATCAGGATTCAAACTTGGTTTGATAATTTTTTGGTAACTTACTGTCAGATAATCTCTGTCAGCCCAGAAATTGCTAAACGTGCAGGTGAATTAAGAGGATACTTACAAACTCAAGGAAAACCTCGCACTCAAGCCGACATAATCATTGCCGCAACCGCTAAAATTCACCAAATTACATTAGTAACTAGAAATACAAAGGACTTTGAGGGATGCGGTATTGCCATATTTAATCCATTTACTTGAGTTTTGAATATTTAGGTTTAACTTATGTCTTCCCCTGTCCTGGAAAACCCTACGACTGCTGAGACTTCTTATGTTCTTCTGTACAATGTCAGTTGGCAACAGTTAGAACAGCTTGATGTTGCCCTTGCAGGGACAAGCGCACGACTAACTTATTTAGATAATATTCTCGAAATTATGTCTCCACTTTCTGACGACCACGAGGATAATAAAAAAACTCTGGCGATGTTGGTGGAAGTTTATATGCGGACTAGGAATATCCGATTTTATGGACGGGGAAGTGCAACTTTTATCGTCTCTTTCAAGAATTTCCTTCACAACAACAATTACTGGAATTGATAGAGACAATCTTGGTTTACAAGTTTCCTCAAATGAGTCGCAAGGAGATAGAAGCAATGTTTGGATTAAGTGAATTGAAGCAGACACGGGTTTATCAAGAAGCTTTAGAAGAAGGTGAACAAAAAGGTGAACAAAAAGGACGCATACAAGCAAAATTAGAAGCTGTTCCTAAACTGTTAGCAATGGGTTTAACTCAAGAACAGGTAGCACAGGCGTTGGATTTGGACGTTGCACAAGTCCAAGAAGCAGCACAGCTGGGGCGATAACTTCTTTAAGCTGCGCTGTTTTCATGCGCGGAGCGCTGTACACCGGAATAATTGGCGCGATCGCACATTAATCTTGATTATCTGGATCTATGGCATCTTAGTTTTATGATAGAAACAAGCCACTAATTAGGTTTAACTTATGTCTTCCCCTGTCCTGGAAAACCCTACGACTGCTGAGACTTCTTATGTTCTTCTGTACAATGTCAGTTGGCAACAGTTAGAACAGCTTGATGTCACCCTTGCAGGGACAAGCGCACGACTAACTTATTTAGATAATATTCTCGAAATTATGTCTCCACTTTCTGACGACCACGAGGATAATAAAAAAACTCTGGCGATGTTGCTGGAAGTTTATATGCGGACTAGGAATATCCGGTTTTATGGACGGGGAAGTGCAACTATAGGTAAACAGGAAGACAAAACGCGACGAGAACCCGATGAATCTTATAATTTAGGGACAAAAAAACCTGTTCCCGATTTAATTTTAGAAATAACTGTCACCAGCGGTGGAATTAATAAGCTAGAAATTTATCAGCGTTTGCGAGTACCAGAAGTTTGGTTTTGGGAAGATGGTTTATTATCTATTTATTGTTTACAAGGTGATAGCTATATAAAAGTTCCTAAAAGTACTTTATTGCCTGATTTAAATTTGGAGTTATTAGCAAAATATGCACGCATGGCTGACCAATATGATGCTGTGACTGAATATAGTCGGATAATAACTAAGGAATAGTGATTAAGGGATTACTTAATCAAGATTATCTGGAGCTATGCCCAGCGATGTCTAACGACAAGCCCTTCTCCTGACGGAGACGCTGCGCGTTCACGTTAGCGAAGCGGTAGCGACGTAAGGAGCGTCAGTGTGCCCACAAGGGCTTTACGGGTTCGGCAGTTGCTACCCTACGGGAACGCTTTCAGCGAACAAGTCCGGGAACCCGACGGCAGGTGCTCCACTTGGGGAGCCAGTCTCGTGGGCGGCTCTGCGGACTTGAGAGAACTGGCGTGAAACCCCTTGGCGCTAGCCTCTCCCTTTGGGAGAAGACCGCACTGCCTCCCCAACGCACTGCCTCACCGCTTCGCGTCTACGCAATTTCTCAGCTAACCGTTGAATTCTCTGTTGCGGTGTAGGATAGCGTTTTCTAAATTCATCATACCAATAAAGCCATTCTCTAGTTACACCGGAATAATTGGCGCGATCGTAGCCTATGCTTAACTGTAGAACAAACAAAAAGTAAGCCAAAACCCGACGGTGAAAACTGACAGCATCTTTTATCGTCTCTTTCAAGAATTTCCCAATATCTTCTTTGAACTGATTGGCAACCCTCCCGAAACAGCGAATCTCTACCAATTTTCTTCAGTTGAAGTCAAGCAAACAGCCTTTAGAATTGATGGTGTATTTCTTCCGACCCAAGACGAAGAAAGCCCGATTTATTTTGTCGAAGTTCAATTTCAACCAGACTCAGACATTTACTTGCGCCTTGTCTCAGAAATTTCTTTATACTTACGCCAAAATAAACGTAAAAATCCTTGGCGAGGAGTGGTGATTTATCCAAGCAGAAATATAGATATAGGTGATCAAGAAGATTTCATAGAATTCTTCCACAGCCAGCGGTTCAGTATAATTTACCTAGATGAATTAGGTTCAGCTGCATCCTTACCAATAGGCATTGCTACAATAAAATTAGTAATTGAAGACAAAGATATAGCCATTAACAGCGCCAAGGAATTAATCAACCGCACCCAGCAAGCAGTAAATCTACAACTACCACAAAAACAATTACTAGAATTGATAGAGACAATCTTGGTTTACAAGTTTCCTCAAATGAGTCAAAAGGAGATAGAAGCAATGTTTGGATTAAGTGAATTGAAGCAGACGCGGGTTTATCAAGAAGCTAGAGAAGAAGGTAAACAAGAAGGTGAACAAAAAGGTAAACAAGAAGGACGTTTAGAAGCAAAATTAGAAGCTATCCCGAAACTGTTAACACTGGGTTTAACCCAAGAACAGATAGCACAGGCTTTAGACTTAGATATTGCACAAGTCCAACAAGTAGCAGAGCAAAAATCGTCTTAAAATTAAAGAGAATAAAATCTACCTTCACACAAATCATGACTGACCAAGAACTCAAGCAACTGATCGAAAGTAATGCGAGAACTGCTCAAGCAATGCTTGATTCTATGGTAGAAGCAAGGCTAGAACGGCAAGAATTGCGCGAGGGTATACAAGAGTTTAAGTCAGGGTTTGCACGATTAGAAGATATTGTTGCGAGGTTAACTACTGTTCAAGAGGGTATTACTAACTTGTTGGCATCCCTAGACAATGACCGTCCTACCATTTTGAGAAAGCTGAACACAATTGAGAATAAAGTTGATAGAATTACTAAAGGTAAATTATAGTTTCATGAGTGCGATCACTCAATTACAATTCATCTGCGCTCACGTAAAATACCTGAAATTGTCAATACCCTTGTCTCAGCTTAATCAAAATGATCTGGATCTATGCCAAGCGATCGCAACTTTTGTGCCATCTGTTGAGCGCGTTGTTCTGCCACTTCAGCGCGTTTTTGTACTAATTTAATCTGTTCTTGTGGCGTAGGATAGCGTTTTCCTGAGAGATCGTACCAATAAAGCCATTCTCTGGTTACACCAGAATAATTGCCGCGATCGCATCCTATTCCTAAACCAATTTCCGGTAACCAAACAGGATTTCCGGCTTGCAATTCATACTTGCTATTAATTAATTTATGCACTTCCAAACGCGGTTTGCGGCGACGGCGAGAAGAATAAATTACATAATAAAGTATGCCTAAATCTGCATATTCATTTAATTTAGTCGTATATTCTTTGCGATAAGTTTGAGAAACCACCTCTAGCACTAAAGTTGGTACAATTTTTTCATCCCACAACACATAACTCGGACGTAATTCCTCATCATAAAACCTTTCTACCCCTAAGCTCAAAAACCCATCTGGTACAATCGGCGGTTGATCGGGGTGATAATAAATACCCATATCTATGCCAAAGAACCAGTCCATGCGTTCTGCCCAAAGTATTAGCAATATTGCCTTCAGCAAGCCTGGTATTAATTCTTGCAGTTCATTATCCACAGGGGTTTCGTCAGAGTCGGGTAGTTCTTCGGCTGAAGGCAAGTACTTTGGCAGGTTGTACTCTAACATGGCTAGTTTACCTAACACTCACCAAAATTATAGCGATTAACTCTGATGATTCTCTTGCTCGACTCTATGAGCGATGGACAGGTACTAGCAAGCGATCGCACTCTCAGTTCTAATTATTCTTCTCTTGCTGAATGTATTGAGCGATCGCTTCCTCAATTATCCGCTTATTCTCTTCTATCGGTGTACCATCTTCAGTAAACATCGACGGATATATAAGTACCGTAGTAAGGACTTTAGTCCTTATAATCTTTGCTGTTAGACATTTCTGTAAAATTAAACTTCATCTCTCCTCCTTGGCGTCCTTGGCGTCCTTCTCTTCGAGACGCTCCGCGAAGGCGGTTCGTAAACAAATATACCCCTTCACAACCCAGAGCTTTCGCCCCAATTGCACAAAACTAAGAAATGTTTATAAATATATAGATATTAGATATATGATTTAGCGCTACTGATGGTTTATACTCACCCACAGGGTTGCAAATCGCCAATCATCAGATATAGGAGGCAGCGCCACACGAACCTTCACCCAATATCCCATCATCACAACTAGGTGAGGACTTGCTTGATGTCAAACGAATAATTTTTGCTTCAATGGCGACACATAAATATTAAACTTAAAAGTCTTGTGCAGCGATATCTCTAGCTATAAAATCAGCAATCATGTCTAAGGTTCTTGTCTCCGATCCAATTGACCAAGCTGGGATTGACATTCTCTCCCAAGTTGCCACTGTCGATGTTAAAACAAATCTCAAACCAGCAGAACTAATAGAAATCATTGGTGAATATGACGCGCTGATGATTCGTTCTGGCACTCAAGTTACCAAAGAAATCATTGAAGCCGGCACCCAATTAAAAATTATCGGTCGTGCTGGTGTCGGTGTCGATAATGTCGATGTTCCCGCAGCCACGCGCCAAGGTATAGTCGTTGTTAACTCTCCTGAAGGTAACACGATCGCCGCCGCCGAACACGCGCTAGCAATGATGTTATCTTTATCTCGCTACATCCCCGATGCCAATGCTTCTGTAAAACGCAATGAGTGGGATCGCAAAACTTTTGTTGGCGCAGAAGTATACAAAAAAACTCTCGGTATTGTCGGTTTAGGTAAAATCGGTTCTCATGTAGCTGCTGTTGCCAGAGCAATGGGAATGCGATTGTTAGCTTTTGACCCTTTCATTTCTACAGAACGAGCCGAGCAAATAGGCTGTCAATTAGTCGATTTAGATTTGCTATTGCAGCAAGCAGATTATATCACGTTACACATCCCGAAAACTCCGGAAACGACACATTTAATCAACGCCGAAAGATTGGCGAAGATGAAACCCAATGCTCGGATAATTAACTGCGCTCGTGGTGGGATAATTGATGAAGACGCTTTAGCCGCCGCCCTGAAAGAAGGTAAAATAGCAGGGGCAGCTTTGGATGTTTACGAATCAGAACCGTTGGGAGAATCTCAGCTGCGAGCGATCGGTAAAGAAGCCATCCTCACTCCTCATTTAGGCGCCTCCACTACAGAAGCACAAGTAAATGTAGCGATCGATGTTGCCGAACAAATCCGCGATGTGCTTTTAGGACTACCCGCACGTTCAGCAGTGAACATTCCCGGACTTAATCCCGATGTCTTGGAAGAACTCAAACCCTACATGCAGCTAGCAGAAACTTTAGGTAGACTAGTCGGACAACTCGCCGGCGGACGAGTAGAATTACTGAACGTGCGGTTACAAGGCGAACTCGCAACCAACAAAAGTCAGCCTTTAGTTGTCGCCGCTCTCAAAGGACTACTTTACCAAGCTCTCCGCGAACGTGTAAACTACGTTAATGCCAGCATCGAAGCCAAAGAACGCGGAATTCGCGTCATTGAAACGCGAGATGCTTCAGTTCGCGATTATGCCGGTTCGCTGCATCTAGAAGCTACAGGTAGTTTGGGTACTCATTCTGTAACTGGTGCTTTGTTAGGTGACGGAGAAATCTACCTTACCAACATTGACGGCTTCCCGATTAGCGTTCCCCCCAGCCAATACATGGTATTCACCTTACACCGCGACATGCCGGGAATTATCGGTAAACTCGGTTCCCTACTCGGCAGTTTTAATGTCAATATTGCCAGTATGCAAGTAGGCAGAAAAATCGTTCGTGGTGATGCTGTGATGGCACTCAGTATCGACGATCCGTTACCCGATGGCATTTTGACGGAAATTATCAAAGTGCCGGGAATTAGGGATGCATACACGGTAACACTTTAAAGAGTTAGGAGTTACGAGTAGAGTTAGGAGTTAGGAGTTAAGAGTGAGGAATGAAGAGTTAAAAATTAATAGTAAAGAATTTTTTATTTTTAACTCCTAACTCCTCACTCCTAACTTCTAACTTCCCACTCCCCACTCCCCACTCCCAACTCCCCACTCCCAACTCCTAACTCCTCACTCCTCACTTCTAACTTTTTTTGTGGCAAACACCTGGTGGGAATTACAAATTCTCTGCGAACCAGACCTAGAAGAATCTATCTTTTGGCGTTTGGAAAATTTCGGCTGTCGTGGTAGTGCGAGTGAAACAAAAGCAAATTCCTGTTTAGTGCGGGGTTATTTGCCCCAATTTCAAGCACAGTTACTCGATTTGGCAGCGCTTTCATTATGGCTGCGTCAAGATGCTTTGTGTGTCGGATTGTCTGCACCGACTTTGCATTGGCAGATAATTGATGAGGAAGATTGGTCAAGTAGTTGGAAACAACATTGGCAACCGCAAGAAATAGGCGATCGCTTTCTCATCAATCCCGCTTGGCTACCTTTACCGCGATCAAGCGATCGGCTGGTAATTAAGTTAGACCCTGGTGTTGCTTTTGGCACAGGTGGTCATGCCACAACTCAGTTGTGTTTAGAATCATTAGAAATGCGTTTCGCTGAAGTACCGCCATCTTTCACAAATACAGACGCGCAACAAAACCTTGTGGTAATTGCCGATATCGGCTGCGGTTCTGGTATCCTTTCGATAGGGGCATTGCTTTTGGGAGCAAAGAAAGCTTATGCAGTAGATACCGACCCTTTAGCAGTACAATCAACTAACAGCAATCGCATCCTCAACGATATTAATGCAGAAAAGCTGGTAACGGCAGAGGGAAGCGTAGACGTTTTAAGGAAACTGCTAGAAAAACCCGTTGATGGAATCGTCTGCAATATTTTGGCTGATGTGATTATTCAACTAGTACCGCAAATGAGTGCGATCGCTAAATCTACCACTTGGGGTATTTTCAGTGGTATTTTATTAGAACAATCGAAAGCCGTTGCTGATGCCTTAGAAAAAAACGGCTGGGTAGTTGCGACCTTGTGGCGCCGTAAAGAATGGTGTTGTTTGAATGTACGGCGATCGTAACTCTCAAGGAACAATTTTTGCCATAATGATAGACCATGACAGACTCTTCAAAGAACTCCTCTCTAACTTTTTTCCTGAATTTATCGAGCTATTTTTCCCCACCATCAGCACATACTGGGAAAGGGTTGGTAGCTGTAAACAAATATCTAGCCATACATAGACAAAGCTATACATTTTGTCCAAGCTGAACACAAAAACCTAAAACGAGAAGGATTATTCCCCATAATTGCTTGATACTGCATTTGAGTGACACGCTAAGGTCTGGAATATTAAAATTAATAACCAGCAACTTGGTCTGAGGCATATGCCGTTGGACGAGATAGACTTTGAAAAACGCTCTGGCGTACCATACAGTGGCTGGGCTTTTAGTAAATCTCACCTGAATCCTTTCTACGATCGCGCTCACGCAGTTTGCAAACTCGGTTCTTTTGCTTATGAGGCTGAAGCTTGGGAAGATGCGAAATCTCCTCAGCTACCCTTCATCGGCGATCGCGTAACTACCGATATGTTTCAGTTTGGACCTCGCGATATTTTCACCAACGAATATCGAAAAGAAATCAACCAATCTCCGAATATCACCACTTATCTGAATGCGAACGTCGTAGAGATTGAGACTGACGAAACAGCTAATACCAATTCTGTATGAAGATGCGCTGACGCGCAATAAATAAAAACGAACCACGTTCGCCCTTGGCGTCTGGTGAAGGAGAAGACGCGTTCGCGTTCGCCCAGCCGCGTTGCCGCAGGCTAGCGTCTCGAAGAGAAGAACGCGAAGAGAGAAGGTATAGAGATAATTTGGCGCAGCTTCACAAAGAAACGGTATGAGGTGTTCCATAACCGCTTCAATTAGACGTTGAGCAATTTTTTGATTCCAAAAGTCTGGGTGAACACGAGGGCGGATTAAACGAACCGAAGCTACCCCACCGAGTTGCTAAGTTAGAACCGATAAGTTTTCCATCAACAAATGCTGCAAAAGCCCCATTTGGGTTAGCTTGCCAAGGGTGGGGAATGTAACTGGCATCACCACAAAACTCAGTAGGTTCAGGTAAACCGACAAAAGTACCAAAAGCAAGTCGAACTCAGGTGGTCAGCTTCTTCTAATTCACTCTCAAAGCAGCAGACGGATAGAGGTGTTCATTTGGGGAATGGGGAATGGGAAACATAGATTTTTCAAGCTTTCTGGAACAAGCACCAGTATTATTACTTATTTATAAGTTTTCTCATCAGTAAAGATTACGTGTTTTCCTCGTTTTGAATATAGCTTATTTTGTTGTTGAATTAAAAGCGAATATTTCTTTTGATGGGTGTAGGCTACAACTGGTTTTACCTTATGATTAAACACTTGAAAGTCGATTTTAGGAAAGCACAGGAAAGTTTTCTTGTTGTGGCAAAAGATGATGGTGATAAAAGCTACTTCATCATCCGAGCTGGAGAAGAAAGAACAGATGACTTTTTCTGGTGTAAAGCTAATAGACCATTGAAGTTAAGAGAAGTGGTTACTGGCTACTTGCATTCAGATACGTATTCGCATCTTAATAAAATGCACCAGCTAATAATTCAATAGATAATTATTAGGTTGGATTATTAGACTCGTTATTGCCGTATTACCAATTTACAGAATTAAGCAGCGACATTAGCAACTTGTTGGCTGCTATTTTTATTAAAAGCAGGACTTACTCAGAACACGTCGCTTCGTAGCGGTAATTCATGAATTACCGCTACTGTATAATGTGCGTTACAATTATTTTTGCGCTCATTCCTAAAAAGAAAAAAGCGATCGCCTAGCCTAAAAGTCAAAAAGACTCGTCTGACTTCACCCTTGTGTAAAGAAATATAAATAATTTCTCAATAATTGCAATCAAAATATACATTGTTGCCGTTTCATCCCTCAGCTAGAAGCGGTGAACTATCACTTTTATTTATGATGTAAAAATCAAACAAACACCTGAGGAACCGTACCAATGAAGTATCAAGTATAAATCATAAAGGATATCAGCAAAACAATAAATTATATCAATATGAAAGATAAATCGCGTGTAAGGTCTTAACTTCATCCAAAATCCTTCTTGTTCATTCCCACGCTACGCGAACACACTTTATCCTTCAGTTGACAACCGCTCTTGTCAGGAATTCGCCATGCATGAACTATTTCAAGCTGTTTTAAACAGTGATGAGAAAACTGCTTTACGTCAGTTGGTCTTTGCATTAAAGTCTGGTGGAAAGCAATACTTCTTGAGAAATGAAATTCTCTCAGCGTTTGCAGACTACTGTCAAGAATCGCAAAAACCTGCGTATTTTTACCACTCTTCTTCTTTGGGCAAGTTAATTCACTACACCCATGAAATAATTATCGAAGGAGAAAATACTTGGTTTGTTGTCCGACCGAGAATTGCTAGCCAAGAAATTTGGCGACTTGAGGCAAACATGACTTTCGAGTCTCAAGAACCAAAAGCATTGTTAGATGTGCGCGATCGCTTCGTTAACCGTTACCAACCAAACATTCTAGAAATAGACACCCATCCCTTTTATGAAGGTTCCCCAAATATCAGCGATCCGAGAAACATTGGTCAAGGTCTAACATTCCTCAACCGTTATTTATGCAGTCAAGTATTAACCGATCGCCAGTACTGGTTAGATGTATTGTATGACGTTTTATTAAGACGCGAATACGACGGCATCCCGTTACTAATCAACGATCGCATTCATTCCGGTTCGGAATTATCTCAACAACTATCATCAGCAATCAAATTAGTTAGCGATCGCCAACCGAACGAATCATACGAAAAATTTCACTTAGACTTTCAACAAATCGGCTTTGAACCAGGTTGGGGAAACACCGCTTCCCGTGTCAAAGAAACCCTCGAACTCCTCCAACGACTCTTTGAAAACCCAGAACCACCCATCCTCGAAGCCTTTGTTTCTCGCATTCCCGCTATTTTTCGCGTCGTCCTCGTTTCTATACACGGATGGGTTGGTCAAGAAGACGTTTTAGGAAGACCAGAGACAATGGGTCAAGTCGTCTACGTCTTAGAACAAGCTCGCAACTTAGAAAATAAACTGCAAACCGAAATTAAACTTGCCGGACTCGACCTGCTAAACATTAAACCCCAAGTTCTTATTCTTACCCGGCTTATCCCCAACTGTCAAGGAACTCAGTGCGACTTACGCATAGAAAAACTTTTAGGAACAGAAAACGGCTGGATTTTGCGCGTTCCTTTCGGTGAATTTAATCCCGAAGTTACTCAAAACTGGATTTCTAAATATGAAATTTGGCCCTATTTAGAAACATTTGCCAATGATGCCGAAAAAGAACTATTAGCTAAATTTAACGGAACCCCTAATCTAATTATTGGCAACTACAGCGACGGCAATTTAGTAGCCTTCCTTCTCGCTCGTCGTCTGAAAGCCGCTCATTGCCACATTGCCCACTCTTTAGAAAAACCCAAACATTTATTCAGCAACCTTTATTGGCAAGACTTAGAAAAACAATATCATTTTTCCGCGCAATATACCGCCGATATTATTAGCATGAATGCTGCCGATTTTATCGTCACCTCGTCCTACCAAGAAATTGTCGGCACACCCGACAGTATAGGACAGTATGAGTCCTATAAGTGCTTTACCATGCCCGAATTGTATCATGTGGTGAATGGAATTGATTTGTTTAGTCCCAAATTCAACATGGTTGCACCCGGAGTAAACGAGAACATATTCTTTCCATTCCGCCAAGTGGAAGACCGAGATAAAAGCGTTATTACACGAGTTAACGAGCTATTATTTAACCGGGAAGACCCGCAAATTTTTGGTAATTTAGATGACCCAAACAAGCGAATAATTCTTGCTGTCGCTCCGATTACCTCTGTAAAGAATCTCACCGGTTTGGCAGAATGTTTTGGCAAAAGCCAGGAATTGCAAGCGCGTTGTAACTTGATTATCCTTACCAGCAAACTACATGCAAATGATGCCACCAACCCGGCAGAAGCCGCAGAAATAAAAAAACTCCACGAAATCATTAACCAGTATAATTTAAATGGGAAGATCCGCTGGTTGGGAATGCGCCTTAAAAGCGTTGACCTCGCCGAAGCTTATAGAGCGATCGCTGATCGCCAAGGAATTTTTGTCCACTTTGCTCACTTTGAAGCCTTCGGACTGACAATTCTGGAAGCGATGATTTCTGGCTTACCAACTTTCGCCACTCAATTTGGCGGAGCATCAGAAATTCTCGGCGATCGCGACAATGAATTTCATATCAATCCTACCGACTTAGAGGGAACAGCAACGCGAATCTTAAACTTTATTGACCAATGCGAAACTAATCCCGAATATTGGCATAAAATCTCTGAGTGGGTCATTCAACGAGTTCGTAACAACTACAACTGGAATAACAATAGCAATCAGTTGTTATTGTTAGCTAAAATATACACATTTTGGAACTTTGTATCCCGTGAAAATCGTGAAGCTCTACTTCGCTACATGGAAACTCTATTTCATTTAGTTTATAAGCCTAGAGCCGAAACAATCTTAGACGAGCATATGCATCGGTAAACAAATTGAATACAAAAGGGGACTGGGGACTGGTGAGTCCAGCGAGAAAGGGAGGGTTTCCCTCTCCTGTCGGAGACGCTACTTTGAACGTGCCGGCAAGGCGCGAACCCGAAGGGGTACTGGGAAGATTTACATCAGGATTCAGACCCCATCAAAATCTTCCCAATGCCTAATCGCTAGTCCCCAGTCCCTAGTCCCTTTTTGAATTTTGAATAGTCCTTCAACAAAGGCAGTTGTAATGGATACAACAGGTCATCCTCAAGATTTTATTTATACAGACTGGACATTAATCGAAAGCAAAGTTGATTTGAACAAGTTTCCCCACAGAGAAACAGTTTTCACCATCGGCAACGGTTATTTAGGAACACGCGGCACTTTTGAAGAAGGCTATACACAAGCATCACCAGCTACATTCATTCACGGTGTTTACGACAGTGTACCAGTAGTTTACACGGAACTTGTGAATTGTCCTGACTGGATACCACTGATAGTAATAGTTGATGGCGATCGCTTTCGTCTCGATCAAGGAGAAATATTAAGTTATGATCGCCAACTTGACTTGCGTCAGGGACTAATTAGCCGTAAAATACGTTGGCGGACTAAGGGCGGAAAAACCATAGATTTGACTTTTCAACGCTTTGCTAGCCTAGCAGATCAACATGTCTTAGCGCAGCGTTGCCAAATTACCCCAGTCGATTTCGATGGATTAATTGAAATTCAAGCTAGTATTAACGGCTATCCAGAAAATCAAGGCTTCAACCATTGGGAAGCACTCGATCAAGGAAACATTGACAACGGAATTTGGTTGTATCGTCGCACCCGCAACTCCCGCATCGAAATCAGTCTTGCAGCGCGGATGACAGTATCAGGGACAGATGCACCTATGCTTGTTACCAGCGCACCGGGTTATCCTACTTTAAATACCAAATTCCAGGCAACAGCCCAACAGACAGTCACCTTAGAAAAGATAGTCACAGTTTTTACCTCGCGGGAAGTAACGCATCCGATCGCAGCAGCTCAAGAAAAACTCGCTCAATTGCCTTCTTACTCCAAGTTGCTCGATGCTCACGAAAAAGCATGGGATGAAGTTTGGCAACAAAACGATATTGTAATTGAAGGAGATAGCAGAGCGCAACTAGCAGTCCGCTACAATATCTTTCAGATGCTGATTGCTGCTCCTAGACACGACGAGAAAGTGAGTATTCCCGCAAAAACACTTTCGGGATTTGGTTATCGCGGTCATGTATTCTGGGATACAGAGATATTTTTGTTACCTTTCTTCACTTACACCCAGCCAAACATCGCCCGCAACTTGCTATCTTACCGCTACCATACCTTAAATGGAGCCAGACGCAAAGCATCTCATGACGGCTATAAAGGAGCGATGTATGCTTGGGAAAGTGCCGATACTGGTGACGAAGTGACCCCGCGTTGGGCGTTACCTAACGATCCTTACGGTGAAGACGTGCGGATATGGTGTCGCGATCGCGAAATTCACATCAGTGCAGATATCGCCTACGCCGTGTGGTATTATTGGCAAGCCACAGGTGACGACGAGTGGATGGAAAAGTACGGTGCGGAAATTATTTTAGACACCGCCATATTTTGGGCAAGCCGAGTTGAGTACAACACCAAATATGAAAGATATGAAATTCGCGGGGTAATAGGTGCGGATGAATATCATGAATTTGTCCATAACAACACATTTACCAATCGGATGGTACAATGGCATTTGGAAAAAGCGATTATAGTTCAAGACTGGCTGCGTCAAAATAAGAGCGATCGCGCTAGTGAAATAGAGCAGAAATTAGGACTAACTCCAGGCAGGCGATCGCGCTGGCAAGATATCATTACAAATATCTGGATTCCCTACGATCCATCAACCAAGTTAATCGAGCAATGCGAAGGATTTTTTCAATTAGAAGATATTAACTTGCAAGAATACGAACCGCGCACTCGTTCCATGCAAGCTATTTTAAGCATCGACGGCGCCAATAAACGGCAAGTACTCAAACAGCCAGATGTCTTAATGCTACTTTATTTAATGCGCCAATCACAGGAATTTCCCTACAACCAAGAAATATTAGAGAAAAACTGGGACTACTACGCACCTCGCACAGACATTACTTATGGTTCCTCTCTTGGTCCTGCAATTCACGGTATCTTAGCCTCAGACTTAGGCAAAACAACCGAAGCTTACGAAAGATTTATGCAAGCAGCAATGGTAGATTTAGAAGATGTGCGCGGCAACGCAGCCGACGGAATTCATGGTGCCAGTGCTGGTGGCGTTTGGCAAGCCGTAGTTTTCGGCTTTGGTGGTATCCAACTGCACGACAATCAACCCGCAGCCAACCCCCACCTACCCCCAGGTTGGACACGCTTAAAATTCAAGCTTCAATGGCGCGGGAAATCGCACGAATTCGACTTGCAGCATCGGGGACAAGGAGGACAAGGAGACACGGGGACAAGGAGACAAGGAGACACGGGGACAAGGGGACAAGGAGACAAAGAGGAATTTATCCCCGTCCCCCCCTCCCCCAGTCCCCCCCTCTCCCCCTCCCCCACTCCCCCCCTCTCCCCAT
>NZ_JBPAOH010000045.1:0-48049 GCF_050875635.1 Tolypothrix sp. VBCCA 56010 | reverse complement strand
TGGGTAAGATGGATTCATTGCTTTCGTCACGCTGTCTACTTAAGTGTTTTTTCTACTGACAGAATACCGTGACGTGAGCTTCCTTACTTTTCAGACATCCTCTAAGTTGACCGCGAAAACCATCATCTCCGCAAAGTTCTTTACGCAGTGCTTTCAGCGTCACTTGCCAAAGTGATTTATTACCCCTCATCGTCGGTGGTGGACCATTTTTTTCTGTCCATAAATCCTCAAAAGAGCGCTCTAAATTGCCATTGTGCTTTTCTAAGTTATTTAATGCCTGCTGTGCGGGGTCGTAATCGTGTAAAATCTCGCGTGCAAGATTGATTTCGTTACTTGTTAATTGAGCATCCATATTTATCCTCATTCCTTGTCACAATTTAAATAAAAGCGATCGCATATCACCGACAATGCAAATCATACAAAGTCTACATACAGCCATTCTCGTCACGAATCTCGAACAATCAGAACACTTTTATGGCAAAGTATTAGGATTGCCCAAAATTGAGCGATCGCTAAAATACGCTGGTGCGTGGTATCAAATCGGCGAATATCAACTTCACCTAATAGTCGCACCCACCGTCCCCACAGACAACAAATACGAAAAATGGGGACGCAATCCTCACATCGCTTTCTCTGTCACCGACTTGGACGCAGCAAAACAGCAGCTATTAGATCATAATTGCCTTCTTCAACCCAGCGCATCCGGTCGCCCCGCTCTTTTTACCCAAGATCCAGATGGGAATGTTATCGAGTTGAGTCAGGGGTGAGTGGGGGAGTGGGGGAGGGGGGGATGGGGGGATGGGGGGACAAGGAGGACAACAAGCAATGACTATTGACTGTTGACTGTTGACTGTTGACTGTTGACTCTTAACTCGAAATTCCATGAAAATTATCGCTTACACTTACACTGACCCTTTACTAGAACCCTCACCCGATCCTCATAGTTGGGGATGGGAGGTGGATCGAGTTTATGAGGATTTGGGTAAGCGATCGCAATTACAAGAATTACTCACTGATTGTCAAACCGAAAGAGCAAATTATCTCCTGATTCATCGGTTGGCGGAATTGGGAGATACTGTAGAAGAAGTGAGCGATCGCCTTACGCAACTCGAAGCGCTAGGGATAGCAATAATTGCCACGGAAATCGATCTCCGCGCTGACTTATTCAAATTGTTACACGAAATTCAGCGGCAGCAACGCAGCGATCGCATCCGCATTGGACACGCCCGCAATCGTTTGGAGGCTGCACCACCACCAGGTAAAGCACCTTATGGCTACCGCAGAGGTAATGCAAAATACATTATTGACCGTAGTACTTCCCCGGTAGTCAAAGATTTTTTTGAGAACTTTCTACTTTACGGTTCTTTGCGGGGAGCAGTGCGTTATCTGGCGAAAAAATATGCGAAGAAAATCTCTGTCACCACTGGACGACGCTGGCTGACAAATCCAGTATATCGCGGCGATACGGCTTATCAGAACGGGGAAATTATTTCTGATACACATGTGCCAATTATTACTAAACAAGAAGCAGCACAAATTGACCGACTTTTACGCCGTAACAGCCGTTTGCCATCTCGAACTGCAAGCGCACCGCGTTCTTTAGCGGGTTTGGTTATCTGTGGCGAGTGTAAATCGCATATGACAGTTACCCGTGTAACTCAGCGTAACTCAGATAAAGAGTATCTTTATTTACGTCCGATTAGCTGCACCAAAAGCCCAAAATGTCGAGCTATTCCCTACGCACAAATTTTAGAAAAGACAATTGAAGCGGTTTGTCGTGACTTACCGAGTGCAGTAGCTAAGATGAATTTTCCTCAATTAGATGCCGTTAAAAATAGTTTAGGAGAAAAGAGCGATCGCCAGCAACAAATACTCGAACAGCTACCCACCTTAGTAGAAAGCGGGATTTTGGATGCAGAAACAGCAAAACTAAGAGCATACAAACTCCGTACAGAAATTTCTGCACTCCAAGCAAAGCTAGCAACACTCCCACCAGTCAACTTGCGTTCTGTTGCTCAAGCTGTTTCCATTCCCCAATTTTGGTTAGACTTATCAGAAGCAGAGCGACGATTTTACCTGCGAGAATTCATTCGCCAAATTGAGATTATTCGCGAAAATCAAAATTGGCAACTGCAAATCATATTTATTTTTTAACAAACAATTCAGGAGACTCCGCGCCTCCTGTACGGGCGGGGTTACCCCGCCCCTCCTAACTTTTAACACCTAACTTTTTCTCACCCTCCCCCATTTTCATCGTTCTCAACTTGACTTCTAGAATAAGATGCAGGTCGTCTCCCCGCATTACGCACATTAATAAATTTACCAAGTAAATCGAACCAAAAAGGCGCACCCATCGCAATAGCAATACCACTGAAAATCCAACCAGGAATCATATATAAAATTCTCAAGAAAGGGAAACTCTGATTTTTCTTAGGTGTCCAGGCAATCTGCTGGTCTAAGTTAACATCAGACCAACCAATCGGTAAAGCAACGTTTTCTAAAGCACCATCAGCTTGTCTTGTCAACTGATTTAAAGCATAATTAACTTGGTCTTCTTGAGAATCTGGATTGGCGATCGCCTGATTATTTTGATTTCTCAGTAATATTTCCCCAGCATTATTAGTAATTGTTTCTCGCAAAGCCGAATCTTTTGATAATCTACTAATCATGTGAAACGCATCCGCATTAGCGATAATAGCAAGACCCAAGCCCAGCATAATCGCTACACCTTTAGCATTGCGCTTGTAAACACCAGAAGCTCGTTCCATTGAAGTATCAAACGTGCGTTCAATTTCTTTTCGTAATGTATGAATACCTTCTTCTGTGGTTTGAATCCTTGACTGGGCACGTTTTCCTAAAATAGTAATATTTTCTACAACAGGTTTCGGGAGTTTATCAATTAAATCTATACTTTGAACTACATTTCTAATTCCTTGATTTGTAGCGCTTTCTTTATCTTTTACAGCTTCTTTAATTTCCTGAAAAATCGCATTATCTCGTCTAAGAGATTCGACAGCTTCATTGAGATTAGGTTTTGGTAGCACTCCTAAGGAAATTGCCTGTTGAACTGCTGCTTCTTTAATTTCATTATGAACAGCACTATCTTTATCAAGAGTTTCGACAACTTCATTGAGATTAGGTCTTAAACCTCCTGACAAAATTGCCTGTTCGATATCTTCAAAAATATTTTTTTTGATAAAATTTACTCTTCGCAGTGCTTTCTCAAATAAATCCTGTTTCGGCATATTTGTCTGAAAAGTTTCTATATATCTATCCAGACTTTCTCCCAAACGAGTAACGCTAGTATTCAAATCAGCTTTTTGATTTTGAAAATTCCAACTTATTTGTTCAAAGTCGGCTTGAGTTTCTGCATATTGCTGAAACATAGTATTGATGAAATTAGCTGAGGTTTCATCATTATTTGTCTGTTGTTGCAATTCGATTAAAACTTGTTCTATTTTAGCTAATTGAGCATTTTTAAATTTTTCCAACCTGGATTGAGTTAATGTTTGAACCATTGTCGGTAATTGCAAGGTTTCCATTAACGTAGTCGCAAATATATCTGAGGGAATGTAAGAAGGACCACTACGTTTATTCTCTCCAAAAATAGTTTCATCTTTATCACCTCCGGGTCGCGCTGTTTTTACTGAACGATATAATGAGCCAATTCCCCAAGTAAGTCTGCGCGGTAAAGTTACAAGAAATCCTTTAGCTTCTTGGTTAATATTTTTCACTAAAGGATGAGAATAAATATCATTAGCTAGTTGGATGACATGAGCATCTTCTGATTTGTCAGTATCACCAGCTAAAAAGATTTCAACTGATTTTTTGAGGTGTTCGGCTCGCCATTGCAACACAGTGGCAATCAATTCCTGAATTTCTGAGGCTAATAAACTTAAAATTAAGTAAGTAAATACTAAACCTAACGCCAAATCGAAAATAACAGGTATATTCATTGATTGACCCTCGTTCTTCGGTAGAATATTGTGTATTGTATTATGTGTATCAGTTTTTTCCGGGAAATATTTGTTAAATAATTTTAAAAAATAAGGAGAAGAAATTCTTAAAAAAAATTATTCACGATCGCGCAAATTTGAGCTAATTTAAAATCTAGGAATTATTCATAAAGGCTGTGGTTGTTAAGTAGTTGGCAACATTGGAGACTCCAAAACGTCTGGAGTGTAATCGAAGTGTGCTTTTCAAATGATTATCCTAGATTATGCAAGAAGGAAGCTTTACCTGGAGTCGTCTAGAAAAACAATATCGCGTGGTTGAGAAAAGGATTGATTGGGGATGGGTAATAGTGCTGTTGTTGGCAGCGATGTTACTCTTTAGCATAAATCTTGGGGAATTGCCACTGCGAGATTGGGATGAAGGTACTGTGGCACAAGTTGCCCGTGAAATTTGGCGTGCGCCGGCTGGTTCAATGCGTTGGCTTTACCCGATGCTAGGAGGTCAACCATATCACAACAAACCGCCGCTGATGCATTTGCTAATTGCTTGGACTTATTCGTTGTTGGGCGTAAATGAATGGACTACGCGCTTACCAGGAGCAATGTTAACAGCTATTTCTGTACCTTTGTTGTATTGTATTGGTAGAGAGATATTTCGCCAACGTTGGGCAGCGATTTACAGTGCTTTGATTTATCTAACGATGTTGCCGGTAGTGCGTCATGGACGCTTGGCGATGTTAGATGGTGCGGTAATCTGCTTTTTTATGGTGATGATGTTGTGTGTATTGCGATCGCGTCGAGATTTGCGATACTGTTTGGGCATTGGCATCGGTTTTGGCTTAATTTGTCTAACTAAAGGTATGTTAGGCATATTATTAGGAGCGATCGCATTTTTATTTCTTCTGTGGGATACCCCACGACTTCTCACCAGTTGGTATATGTGGATAGCCATCATCATTGGCACTATACCGATAGTTTTCTGGTCTGGTTCCCAGTGGATACATTATGGTGAAAGTTTCGCCCGCATTGGTATTATGGGTCAATCCCTCAACCGCATCAACACAAATGTTGAGAATCATTCCGGACCACCCTGGTACTATCTGTTAGAAATTTTCAAGTACGCATGGCCCTGGCTGATGTTTTTGCCGCAAGCGTTACGCTTAACTTGGGAAAATCGCAATCTTAGCTGGGCAAAACTCGTACTGGTGTGGAGTGGTGTTTACCTGCTAGCGATTTCCCTTATGGGAACCAAACTACCCTGGTACGTCTTTCCGATTTACCCCAGTTTAGCTTTAGCTTTTGGTGCGCTGCTGGCAGAGACAGAAAATCCATCTTTACAGTCATCTTATCCCCGCGCTTGGATAGCTAGTTTTTCATTACTAGCTGTAGTAGCTTCTGCTGGCAGCATTTATTACAGTTGGGGCACAACAGGTAAATCTGACTTACAGATGATTTTTGCTGCTGTAGCTATAACTATGGCTTTAGCCGCTATTTTAGCAGAGCGAGGTGACGGACAATTCCTGAAAATTTTGTTTTGGGGAAGTTATATTTCGTTGCTGCTGTTGATGAAATCAAACTATTGGGTTTGGGAATTAGAAGAAGCTTATCCTGTTAAACCAGTCGCTGTGATGATTCAGCGGGCAAAACCCACAGTCAGAAAGATTTATACATCTTTTCCGTATAATCGCCCGTCATTGAATTTTTATAGCGATCGCAACATTATTCCCGCTTCTGGTGCTGAACTAAAATATTATTGGCAATACAACGAGCAACCCTACTTTTTACTCGATGCATCTGCTCTGAAAAATCTCCATTTAGAATCAGTGAAGCGAATTGACGAAACCGAAGGTTTCACACTGATTACAAAAGACACATATTGAATTGGGGAATTGGGCAATGGGCAATGGGCAATGGGCAATGGGCAATGGGAATGTGAGAATAAAGTCAAATCTTTTTCCTATGCCCCATGCCCCATGACGGCAGGTGCTCCACTTGGGGAGACCCCAAGACCGCACTGCCTCCCCCATGCCCCATGCCCCATGACGGCAGGTGCTCCACTTGGGGAGACCCCAAGACCGCACTGCCTCCCCCATGCCCTATTCCCTATTCTCCACCTTCTCCGTTCCTGGAAGAGTTTGGGAATCGGAAGTCTTTTGCTGAGTGACACCAATCATCCCTAAAAGAATAGCACTTACTACAGCTAAAGCTAGCAAAGGACGCTTGAGGACGATAAAATCTCTTATAATTCTAGCTAAAGGACTGCTTTGACGACGTAGCGATGATGAGATTATCATCTGTCTCAAGATAAACGGATCGCGGACGTAGTGACCACTTTGAGAAACTACTAGGCGTTCCTGGCAATACGGACAGCTAAATAAACCAATGCACGTCTTAACTGGCTTTGGCGTTGCATTTCTCCGGCAAATTGGGCAAGTAACATAATGATTATCAAAGGTGTGTGTATTCATCTACCTTGTCCGCTTAGTCCACTCACTCGCTCTATAACAATAACTATATTCAATTTCCGAACACCCTCGTAAATTACTGAGTGTGGTTTGACATAAGTCATGAATCACACATCAAGTATTTCTACGACAAGGGGGATGCTTATCTTACTAAGCATCACTTAAGTTCCCAAGTTTTGAGCAGTTGCCGCTGGAAACTTCTGGCTGCAACACGAGTATAGCTACATTTGGCGTAGTTATGACTCCTAGTTGCTTTTGCTGTGGGTGTGCGTCTGTGAGCTTACAGGTACTATATTTTCTGCTTGCAGAGAATAGAGTCTGCGCTAAAAAAGCACCCTACTGCTCACTATTGACCATTAATTCTCTCCCATTCAACCATTATCCCTATAAAAGTATGAAGTAGTGGCAAGTTTTTACGAAAGCTTTGTAAAGCAAGCAAAAAAGCTAAATAATTAACACACAAACTCTTTACTTGTCTAGATGCCAAATCATGCTTCACAATAAGAATTAACACATAAAAATTTAATTTTTTTCTTACATTTACCCCGCCTATCAATGACTCTCCTGCCTCCCGCCGAACTTAGGAAGGTAACGGAACAACCTGCCTTTCCTACTTTTTCCGTGCGCTTAACTCGCTTGGTTAATCGTTTTCAACCATCTCCAGAAACTGTTGTGCTCTTTTTAGCGGTGCTAATTGGTGGCGGCACGGGTATGGGTGTCGTCACGTTTCACTATTTGATTGAGCTAATTCACCGCTTAATGCTAGAAAATTTCATGGGCGCGATCGCTCATAGGGGTGCTTGGACTTTAGCTTGTGTCCCCACCCTTGGCGGCTTAATTGTCGGCTTGATGCGCTGGCGCACTCAAGATTTTGGACCTGGGCTTTCAACTCTCATCGCCTCCCAAGGAACAGAAGTCACGCGACAACTACGACCAGTAACCAAAATGTTAGCGGCTTCTGTTTCTTTAGGAAGTGGTGCTTCCCTCGGACCCGAAGGACCGAGTGTGGAAGTTGGCGCAAATTTGGGTATGTTGATGTCTAAAGTGATGCAAGTATCTCAAGAGCGACAGCGTTTGCTTTTGGGTGCTGGGGCTGCGGCTGGCTTGGCTGCGGGCTTCAATGCGCCGATCGCTGGTGTGTTTTTTGCTTTAGAGGTGGTATTAGGTGCGACATCTTTCGCTAGTTCTGCTGTCAGTGTGGTGCTGTTAGCGGCGGTGGTAGCGGGGTTGGTTGCTCAAATTGGTTTGGGAACACAACCCGCTTTTGATTTACCTGTTTATCAAGTCATCAGTCCGCTGGAATTACCACTTTATCTTGGCTTGGGTTTGGGAGCAAGTTTAGTTTCTTTGACTTATACCCAGTCGATTTCTCTAGCGAAAGCCTGTTTTGCGGGGAAAGTTCCCGGTTTTGAATTTTTGGGACGAATTCCGCAGCCAGTTCATCCGATTATTGGCGGTGCAATAGTAGGTACTGTAGCTTTAAAATTCCCGCAAATTTTGGGTATCGGTTATGGAACTGTGGAAGCGATGCTTCAAGATGTGAAGTTTTCGCTTTCACTTTTGGTTGTACTGCTAATAGTCAAGCTGGTGATGACAGCAATTAGCGCTGGTAGCGGTTTGGTTGGTGGGGTGTTTGCCCCAGCAATGTTTTTAGGTGCTTCTTTTGGAAGCGCTTACGCCAAAATTTTGGCTTTGCTAACTCCGGGAATCGCCGCACAAATGGCGGCTCCCCCAGCATACGCGATGGTGGGAATGGCGGCAATTTTGGCTGCAAGTGTCAGAGCGCCGTTAACATCAATTTTATTATTGTTTGAATTAACGCGAGACTATCGGATTGTTTTACCGTTGATGGCGGCGGTGGGTTTGAGTTTTTGGCTGGTGGAGCGGATGAAGCCAACTTTTAACTCTAACTCCAAATTACAGCAAATCGGTCTTGCGGAATTAAAAGATGAAAAAGTAGAAATTCTTTCTTCAATTTTGGTAGAAGATGCTATGCTTTCATCTCCAAAAAAGCTGCTGGCAACCATGAAGGTGTTCGAGGCAGCTTTGGAAATGACACGCGATCGCGCTTCTAGTGCTTTAGTAGTTGATGAAAAAGAGCGATTAGTGGGTATCCTTTCTTTAGAAAATATTAACCGCGCCCTTTCTGTTTCGGAATATCCAAATTCACAGGGCGAAATGCAGGCGCAAATATCCAATCTAAGCCTCATGGAAATTTGTACCAGAGAAATTGTTTATGCTTACTGGGATGAACTTTTATCTGAGGCTTTAGACCGCATGTCTGTTCGAGGTTTGCGACAGTTACCCGTGGTAGCACGAGACAACCACGAGCGCATTTTAGGTTTACTACAAAAAGAGCAAATTGCTTTAACCTGCAATTTAGCAGTAACACGCAAAGCAATTCACCACTATTTACCAGTAATCCAAAAAACTGGTCTAGCTATTCGTCAGTAGTCACGCAGTTAATAGTCACAAGTCTTCAGTTAAGAATTTTTGACTATGGACTATGGACTATGGAATGCGTGACTCTTGACTAGTTATTAAGCTGTAGCTTCTTCGAGTACATCAGCATCTTCTTTTTCGTCTGCGTCTACCTGTCGCAGACGAATGTGCTTTTTGCCTAAAGTAATTAGAAACTCATCTCCGGCTTTCAGACCCATCTGTTTTGTGTACGCCGATCCTATCAGCAAGTTACCATTAGACTGCACGCTAATTCTATAACTAGCACTACGTCCACCACGCCCATTGGCACTGGGAGCGCTGTCCAACTGAATGCCTTCAGCATCAATTAGGGCATTTAAGAACTTCATCATATTGACGCGCTCTATACCGTTTTTGGTAACGGTGTAGTAGCCACACTTCTTAGCTTTGTCTTCTTTGCTAACGTTTTCTAGCTCTTTGACTTTATGGAGCAGATCTTCACCGACTAGGGGTTCAATTTTTTTCTGTTTAGCCATCAACTTAGATCGAAAATGAATGGTTGAACTTTTTGAATCGATTTTATTTTAGCTGACAAATAGCTCACACGCTCAAAATCAAGAGTGGGAATTATTTAGTTTTTATCTCAGCCTAGCCAAGTATATTACACGAATAGACAGAATTTTTACGATTTCTCCAATATTTTTCCGGGCAATATATCTTAAAGAAGATTGTTATGGATATATCTATAGTTTGTGAAACACTGCTACACTATATGTGTTGAAGTTTCTTTGCCTTTGTTGCGATTGACAAGTTGTTCACTTGCCAATCGTGCGATAATACAAGACGCGCAAATGATAAGCAAAACCGATCCTTTGTGTCAATAGCTAGTGTTTGATGGAAGCGTGGGAGCGTGGGAGCGTGGCTGTAATCTAACTTAAATAACCAACAACTTACAAGCTGACTCTTGCGTTGCTGAATGAAACTAACGACCAAAGGACACTATAGTGTAAAAGCGTTGCTAGATTTGAGCTTACAGACAGGTATTGGCCCTGTATCTGTCAGAGCGATCGCGCTTCGTCAAGATATCCCCGCTCCTTATTTAGAAAAATTACTTATAGAAATGCGTCGATCTGGTTTGGTAAAATCAATTCGCGGCAGTGTTGGTGGATATCAATTAGCGCGATCGCCCGAACTAATCTCTGTAGGACAAATTTTAGAAGCTGTCGGTGAAAGCATTACCCAATTACCTCATTCTGACATCAAAACTACACTTGCTGAAGATTGGGTAACATATACTTTATGGCAAAGACTACAGCAAAAACTTAAAGAAGCTTTATATAGTATTACCCTCGCAGACCTCTATTATGATGCTCGTAGTTGGCAAGCAGCTCAAGGGGAAGAAGCTAGTTTTATTGTTTAGTCGATAGTCGATAGTCGATAGTTGATAGTCGATAGTCGATAGTCGATAGTCCAAAATTCTTAACTGTTGACTGCGTGACCTTTGACTCTTAACCAATGACACCATCTGTTATTTTAATCATTGCCGCCACTTTAGATTACTTAATCGGCGATCCTTCGGGTTTTCCTCATCCAGTGCAAGTTATGGGATGGGTAATTTTTCGTTTGAGCAAATTCGCATTTCAATTTTGTCACAATTCCATAACACAGCGAATAGCGGGAATTTTACTAGGCACAATTCTCATAATAGGTAGCGGCATTGTTGGCGCTTTTATAATTCAAACTGCGAGATGGCTGCATCCCCTATTGGGAATAATATTAGAAAGTATTCTTCTTGCCAGCTGTTTTGCTTTGAGGAGTTTAAGAACAGCAGCTTCATCAGTTTTACTACCTTTAGGTACAGGACAAATCGCTTCGGCTCGGTCTATTTTAAGTAATTATGTAGGACGAGATACAGAAAACCTCACCGAAGCCGAAATTTTGCGAGCTGTTCTGGAAACAGTTACGGAAAATGCTACCGATGGGGTCATGGCTCCTCTTTTTTATGCAATTGTGGGAGCATTTTTGCCATTTGTGGGGGCAGCGCCCCTAGCTCTAGCATACAAAGCTAGTAGTACACTTGATTCAATGGTGGGCTATCGATCGCCACCCTATACTTATTTGGGTTGGTTCAGTGCGCGGTTAGAAGATTGTTTAACTTGGCTTCCTTGTCGGTTAACAGTGATAACATTAGCGCTTTTATCAGGTAAACCATTGCATGTTTTCAGGATTTGCCAGCGAGATGCGATTAAAGACTCCAGTCCTAATTCGGGTTGGAGTGAATGCTGTTACGCTGCTATTTTGGGTGTGCAAATGGGAGGTACAAACTACTATTGCGGTATAGCTACATATAAACCACTGCTAGGAGATGCGATTTATGCGATCGCACCAACTCACATCCAAAAAGCTTTGCAATTAACTCGATATTGCTTTTTACTATGGTTGTTCCTAACTACATCTCTATTCTTTTTACTCCTAATAAGGTAATGATCTAAATAACTCTTCCCCACTCCCCCACTCTCAAAAAACGGTATAATCAACAACTCAGGGTATTGTTTATGATTATGTCTGCCAAAGTCGTTGAAATTCTCTCAGCAGAAGAAATACGTCGTACCGTAACCCGTCTTGCCTCTCAAATCGTCGAAAGGACACGCGACTTATCTGACTTAGTACTATTGGGTATTTATTCTAGAGGTGCATTGTTAGCTGAATTGCTAGCACGTCAGATTGAGACACTCGAAAACGTATCCGTGTCAGTAGGAGCATTAGATATTACATTATATCGGGATGACCTTGACCAAATTGGCTTGCGAACTCCGGCAAAAAGTGATATTTCTATTGACCTGACAGGAAAAACGGTTGTCCTTGTCGATGATGTAATTTTTAAAGGACGGACAATTCGTGCTGCTTTGAATGCAATACAAGAGTATGGCAGACCAGAAGTGGTTCGTTTAGCTGTGCTGGTAGACAGAGGTCATCGTGAGTTACCAATTCATCCTGATTTTATCGGTAAGCAACTGCCCACTGCTAAGGAGGAGGTTGTCAAAGTTTACCTGCAAGATTGGGATGGACGAGATGGGGTAGAGTTAATTGGGGATTATTGACACTCCTCAGCCGTCATGCTGAGGATTCTTCATTCATAGACCCAACTTGCTCATACAAGACTTCTCCAGCATGAGTAGAGGTCGAATCTCCTGAAGCGTTCGGATCTAAGATCCAAGTTCCCGTATGCCCTACGGTACTCAAGGCTGTTTTCAGAATGTTGATAGCAGCATTCCAATCTCTATCTATCACAAATCCGCATTCACAAACATGGGTTCTTGTTGATAGAGATTTTTTGACTACTGCGCCACAGTTAGAGCATTCTTGCGAAGTGTAGGCAGGATTGATTGCTACAGTTATCCTGCCAAATTTAACCCCGAAATACTCTAACCATTTTCTGAATTGATACCAACCAGCATCATTAATAGATTTAGCGAGACAATGATTTTTAACTAAGTTCTTAATCCTCAAATCTTCATAGGCTACCAAATCGTTAGATTGGATTACGCAACGCGCCATTCTCTTGGCGTGTTCTTCACGTTGCCTACTTATTTTGAGGTGTACTCGCCCTAATTTATTAACAGCTTTCTTGCGGTTGATAGAGCCTTTTCTTTTGCGAGAAACACGACGTTGATAAAACTTTAGTCGTCTTTCTCCTGTTCGATAAAATCTAGGGTTAGGTTCACTATGCCCATTACTGTCTGTGTAGAATTCTTTCAACCCAACATCTAAACCAATGGTATAAGCTGTTGGATGCGCGTCTACTTTGTTATCCACGCCAATCAAGAATTGAACATAGTAGCCATCAGCACGACAAACTAGCCTAACCCGTTTTATCTGTTCTAGTTGGTAAAAGTTTAAGTCCCATGTCCCTTTTAGTTTTAACTCACCAATACCTTTTTTATCAGTGAAAGTAACTTGTTTCCTAGTTTCAGATAATTTCCACCCAGAAATTTTGTACTCCACTGAGCGAGAATTTTTTTTGAACCTTGGATATCCTTTTTTGCCGGGAACAGACTTCTTGCAATTGTCAAGGCACTGCGTTGGGCGGGTTCCCCGACTTGAAGCATGTGCCGTGTAGAAACGAGCAATGGAACTATAAGCCCGTTCAATAGAAGCTTGGCAAGCACTGGAATTCAAAGCTTTCACAAAGGGAAACTCATCTCTAAGAGATTTACTAAGACGGTACAACTCTTTCTGTCCAACGCCTCGGTTATCCATCCAAAAACGGATACTCTTGTTGCGAACAAATTGAGCCGTCCTAATTGCCTCATCAATCGCTGCGTATTGAGTTGTTTTCCCCTCAGCCTTGAATTCTAAAACTATCATTTTACGTGGAAAACCCCTACGCAAAATATTATAACACAATAAAAGTCGCCCTTCTAGGGCGAGGCTTTAGACCCAGTTTTTCGGTAATTGGGGAATGGGGAATGGGTAATGGGTAATGGGTAATGGGAAAAAAGAATTATTTGCTCATCTCCCCCTGTCCCCCCCTCCCCCCCTCTCCCCCAACCCCCGAACCCCACTACCGCATAATCGGGCTACCATGATGATGAATTAAATACCACTTTCCACCGAGAAGTTCAAATACGTTGGTAGCGATTGATTGTGCTTGAATTCGTCTACCCTGAATGACTTGAAAGACGTTTTCTACAAGTACGATGCAGGCAATATTATCGCGAACTTCTGTAGTAATTATGTCTGTGTTTATTTCAATGTAGGCAGTATTTTTAAATATCTGTTCCCAAGAGGTGCGAACTTCCTTCCAACCCCGCAGTACATTCCATCCGGGGTGAATACAAAGACTACCAGTTCCCTGCGACCATACTACACTCATTGCTTCGATGTCTTTCTTTTCAAAAGCTCGATAAAAAGCTGTGTTAGCGGCTAAAACTTCAAGTGTCATGGGGAGTGGGGGAGTGGGGGAGACAAGGAGACAAGGAGACAAGGGGGACAAGGGAGACAAGGGGACAAGGGGGACAAGGGAGACAACCAACAACTATCAACTAATAACTAACAACCAACAACTATCAACTATCAACTAACCACTAACAACTAACTATTTTTCACTGTATTAATTGTTTCCAATAATTGCTTCGCGGTGTAAGGTTTGGATAAGAAAGCTTTGATTCCTAAATCGTATGCTGCATTCATTTTATCGCTAGTAGCAAGTCCGCTGATGACAATAATCTTGACGTTAGGGTTAATTTTGTGCAAGGTGCGAATGGTTGTAATGCCATCCATTGAGGGCATTAGCATATCTGTTAAGACTATAGATATTTTATCGCGATATTCTGCATAAAGGGCGATCGCTTCTATGCCATCACTAGCGGTTATCGCTTTGTAGTTATAGGCTTCTAGGGATGTTTTGGTAATTTCTCGAATCGAGGGTTCATCATCGATGATCAAAACCAATTCTCCGCTGCCATGTGGCAATTCTAGTTCTTTTTCTTCAGGGGATTCTGCTGTTTCTTGGGCAGGTAAATATATTTCAAATTTGCTGCCTTTCCCTACCTCGCTGTATACATTGATGAAACCACCGTGGCTTTTGACTATACCAAGTACTGTGGAAAGTCCTAAACCTGTGCCTTTACCGAGTTCTTTAGTGGTAAAAAATGGCTCAAAAATTCGGTCTAATACTTCATGTGTAATGCCAATTCCTGTATCAGCAACTGTAGCGACGATATAAGAACCAATTTTTGCGTCAAGATGCATTTTAGCATAATGCTCATCTACGATAAAATTTTCGGCAGAGATTGTTAAAATTCCGCCATTGGGCATAGCATCACGAGCATTGACACACAAATTCATTAATACTTGATGCAACTGGGTAGCATCTCCAGAAACAGTCCAAAGATTTCGTGAGGTTTCGCAGTCAACTTCTATTGATTTAGGAAATGTTTCTTTAATAACTTGACGAATTTCTAATATTAAGTGCTTTAATTGTAAAATTGTGCGATCGCCTTCAACACCGCGAGTAAAAGATAATACTTGCTTGACTAAATTCGCTCCACGTTTGGCGTTGCTTACTAATATCGGCAGCAATCGCTTACTTCGCGCATCATGCAGTTGTGTTTCCAATAGCTGTGCGGTCATTAAAATCGGCGCGAGGACGTTGTTTAGGTCGTGGGCGATACCGCTAGCTAAAGTGCCAATACTTTCTAATCGCTGGGCGCGTAAAAATTGCGCTTCCAGTTGTTTTTTCTGCGTTATATCAGTGTTAACTACTAGAATAGATTGTGACTTGTTATCAAATGGTACTAATGTCCAGCGGCTTTCGACGATGATTTCTTTGTCGTATTTGGTTGTTTGATGTAACTCTCCCTCCCAAGAGCCATTTTTCATCAAAATGTTGAGGGCTTCTTGCAGTTGCAGTTGATTTTTTGTTTGCCAAATATCTTGTATTCTTTTGCCGATCGCTTCTTCTTTTCTACAACCATATAAACGTTCGGCTGCTTTGTTCCAAAATAAAATTTTATTGTCTAAATCGCGCACATAAATCGCATCGGTAGCGACATCAAGTAAAGCAGCTTGTTCGCGAATTTTCTGTTCTGTTTGTTTGCGCTCAATCGCGTAGCGAATCGAACGCTCTAACAAAGGTGCTGACAGCTGACTTTTTTCTAAATAATCTGCTGCACCTGCTTTCATTGCCTCGATATCTATTTCTCTATCTCCTTTACCGGTGAGTAAAATTATCGGAGCGGTGGAACCATTAGCGATCGCTTCGCTCAATAACTCCAGTCCATCCCCCTCACCCAAACGATAATCAACCAGATAGATATCGTGGCGATTTTGAGCGATCGCTTCTCTAGCTTTTGCATAACTACTTACCCATTCGAGTTCGCTATCAGCTACCTGAAATTCATCGAACCAATCACGAGTCAAAATATAATCATCTTCGTCATCGTCAATTAGAAGAACTTTGATTGGACTGTTGTTCATTTCTGCCTCCTACTGCTTCTAGTGGTAGTTCCACAATTTCAAACCAGTATTTGCCTATCGTTTTCATTACCTCAACTAAAGAGGCGAAGGTGACAGGCTTAATGATGAACGAGTTTGCACCCAAATCGTAAGTACGGTAAATATCTTCTTCTGCTCTAGAAGTAGTCAGCACAACAATCGGAATTTTTCTCAGATTAACATCAGCTTTAATTTCTCTGAGTGCTTCCCGACCGTCTTTTTTTGGCATGTTTAAATCGAGCAAAATCAAACCCGGACGCGGTGCAAGTTTAGCGTTGGTATACTGACCACGGTGGTACAGATAATCCATCAACTCTTCACCATCACTTACGATGCGTAGCTCATTTGACAATCGGCTTTCTGCCAATGCTTCACGAGCTAACAAACAGTCGTCTTCATCATCATCCGCCATCAAAATTGTGACGGTTGTTTGCCGACCTTTCACTATGAATTTTCCCCTTAGCGCTGGTGATTTTATCTAGTTGGTATTAAATCGCAACAAATTATGAAGTAGTGTTGTATGATTAAATATCTCTATGGAGGTATGATAAACCGTGGCGAGCAATAAAAAATGGGCAAAGCAAATTACATCGGTAAAGTAACAATAAATTTTGCTCCGTGTCCGGGTTGACTTTGTGCGGTGATGCTTCCGTTATGACGTTCGGCAATTTTGCGGCAGATAGCTAAACCGATGCCGGTGCCTTGATATTCGCTGCGACCGTGGAGACGTTGAAAAACGTTAAAGATGCGATCTATATACTTTTCCTCAAATCCAATACCTCGATCTTCGACGACTATCTGACAAAATTCTGAACCGTTAATCGCTCTAGCAGCTTCAGTGTAGATTTTGACAAAAGGCACTTCTTCTGGGCGATGAAATTTTAAAGCGTTGCCGATTAAGTTTTGTAACAATTGGCGCATCTGGAACGGATCGGCGGTAACGGTGGCTAACTCGCCGACTTCCACACATGCGCTGGTTTGCTGGATAATTACTTCTAAATCAGACAATACCTCTTGTGTTACTTGTGCTAAATTTACAGATACAAAAGGTTGCGCTCTGGTGGTAACTCGTGATAGTGTCAGCAAGTCTTCAATCAAACTTTGCATTCGTTGAGCGGCGTTTTGCATTCGTTCTAAATAATCGCGTCCTTGTGCGGTGAATGCATCACCGCAAGTAGCTTTTAAGCGATCGCCAAATGTTTTAATTTTCCGCAGTGGTTCTTGTAAATCGTGGGAAGCGACAAAAGCAAATTGTTGCAGTTCATCATTAGAACGAGCTAATTCTTGACGTTGGCGAGTTTCTTGTTCTAAAAGTTGTGCTTGGGCAACAGCAATACCGATTTGGTCTGCTAGTTGTCGTAAAAGTTCTGTTTCCCAGGTAGTCCAGTTGCGGGGATGAGCGCACTGATGGGTAATTAGCAGTCCCCAAAGTTGATTTTTAAAGAGAATCGGCACAACTAAATTAGCTTTAGCAGCAAACGATTGCAGCAGTTCATAGTAGCAAGGATCGATGTTAGCTTTGTCTACGTCGTGAATAGAACCTATTCTGCCGTGGCGGTATTTTTCGACGTAATGTTCATTAAAGCAAGGGTCAATCATATCTCGTGCCTGAAGCACCGGGAAACCGGGAACTACAGCTTCTTTGACTATCGTTCCCGAACCATCCGACCACAGCCGAAAGATAACTACACGGTCTGCGTGTAGCAGTTGTTGCACTTCGGTGACGCTGGTGTGGAGAACTTCGTCAATATCTAAAGACTCGCGAATTTTTACAGTCACATCGCTGAACAATTGCGATCGCATGTTTTGTTTGACTAATTCTTCTTCTACTCGCTTGCGATCGCTCATGTCCATCATCGCCCCAATCATCCGCACTGCCTTGCCTGTATCGTCATAAACTACATAACCGCGATCTAAAATGTCAGCATAAGTATTATTGCTACGCAAAAAGCGGTATTCATTCGACCAGAATTGTTTTTTGCTAGCGATCGCCGTGTTTATATTAGAAACAACCCTCAGCCTATCCTCTGGGTGTAAGTGTTCGTGCCACCATCTAGTATCTAAACTGATATTTTCTGTCGAATAACCAAGTGCCTGCACATTTTGATTCCACCAGACCTGATTTGTCAATAAATCCCAATCCCAGACAACATCATTAGTAGCACGGACAACTATCTGGAAACGCTCTTCACTTTGGCGCAGTTGTTCTTCTGCGAGTTTGCGCTCAGTAATATCCGTATAAGAACCAACCATTCTTATTACATTACTATCTTCATCCCACTGTGCCTGACCGCGATCCAAAATCCATTTGTAATTATTATGTTTACACCGCATTCGATGCTCGCTGATGTAAAACGGAGTTTTTTTGGCAAAGTGGTCTTGAATAAGTTGTCTCACTCGAACGATATCATCTGGATGCACTCGTGTTGACCATTCATCTAAATAATTGGAAATCTCCTCCTGTTCAAAACCGAGCATTTCTTTCCAACGAGTTGAAACGAACATTTGATTAGTTTTAATATTCCAGTCCCAGATACCATCATTAGTACCCTGCACGGCTAACTGCCAACGTTGCTCGCTTTCCCTGAGTGCATCTTCCATCTTTTGACGGTCAATGGCTGTAGCCAAAATATTGGCAACAGCTTGGAGAAAATAAACTTCGTCTCGGCTAAAGTTGCGTGTTTGTGTTGTATGTGCGCCCAAAACGCCAAAAGGACGCTCTTTACCATGAATAATAACACTCATACCGCTAACTACCTGATGGTCGTGCAGCAGGTTGGGTCTGTTGAACCTAGTTTCTGTACGCAAATCATTGACAATAACTGGTTCAGATGCGAGCAAAGTGTAGCCAGCTTGCGAATCAATGCCGGTGCTGATGGTCGCCTTTCCTACCAACCCTGGTTGCCAGCCTACACCCGCCCGTAACAATAATGCCTTACCGTCAGGCAGTAGTTCCAAAACTTTGCAATACTCAACTTTCAGCGATTGGGTAAGCAGCGTTACGGCTGAATTCATTAATGCAGTTAAATCTGTGCCAGCTAAAGCGCTTTGGCTCAGTTCTGCCACTAACGCTTGGCGATTAGCGTAAACTTCCAGCCTTTCTTCCGCTTGCTTGCGCTTGGTGATGTCGATTGTCACTCCAGACATCCGCTGTGCCATTCCGGAGGAGTCGCGAAAAACAACTCCTTTACTTGCTGCCCAACGCAGGCTACCATCGCGGGCAACAAAGCGATATTCAATGTCGTATTCTGCCTCTTCCCGAATTGCTTGGATTATCGAGCGGCTGATAAAATTGCGATCTTCGGGATGTACGCATTCAATAAAAGCTGCATAAGTACTCTCAAAACTACCTGGTTCCAAGCCAAATAGCACTTCTAAATTATCTGACCAAGTTATTTGATTGCTCAGGACATCCCAATCCCAAGTACCCATGCGAGCTGCATCTAATGCCATCCGCAATTGCGCTTCTCGCAGTTGCGCTTCCTCTGTTTGCTGTCGTAATGCTTTCACATGAAGGCTAGCTTTGACCAAACGATTGACTCGTTGCCGCAATACTTCCCATTGAATTGGTTTGCTAATATAATCACTCGCACCAGCTGCAAAAGCTCGCTCTACAGATGTTTGATCGTAAAGAGCGGTAATCATTAAAATGGGTGTGTTTGCCCCACCAGGAAGTTTTTGTAATTCGGTGCAGCAGGTAAATCCATCCATCACGGGCATGATAGCATCAATCAGCACAATTTCTGGCTGTAGCCGAGTATAAGCAGCTAGCGCTTCCGAACCATTACTTGCTTCTGCCACCTGATATCCTGCTTCTTGCATCAAGTCGCACAGCTGCATTCTTATTAAATCGTTGTCCTCTACAACCAGAATTAGATTAGTCATTGGGGATTGGGCATTGGGCATTGGGCATTGGGCATTGGGCAGGGGGCATGGGGCATCGGGCATTGATAACTTGTTGCCAGTCTCTGACTGGGAATGCTTCACTACTGGCTGCTGTCTCCAAATTTAACACGAGCTTCAGACTCGGTAGTTACACTACAAGGCAGAGTCTTGTAACGATAAAAAGGAGAAGTTTCGAGTTCGGAACATCAACTTTCGAGTTTGGAACATCAAGTTTCGAGTTCGGAACACGAAGTTTCGAGTTCGGAACACGAAGTTTCGAGTTCGGAACACGAAGTTTCGAGTTCGGAACACGAAGTTTCGAGTTCGGAACATCAACTTTCGAGTTCGGAACATCAACTTTCGAGTTCGGAACATCAACTTTCGAGTTCGGAACATCAACTTTCGAGTTCGGAACATCAACTTTCGAGTTTGGAACATCAAGTTTCGTGTTCCGAGGCTCAACATAAGAGCTTCTAAGAGGATGTCTGAAAAGTCCTAAAATATACCAAAAACCCCTCTCCAAACCTCTGTCTTGGAAAGCTTTGATCGGAGGAAACCTCCGCTCAAACTTTCCGCTCCCCCGTGGGGGAGAGGCTTTGAAACCCTCCTTCCCTCCGAGTGTTGGGGGGCAGGGGAGCCAGTGCCGTGGGCGGGTCTCCCGACTTGAGGCACAGCCGCGTGGGTTAGGTTCCGAGGCTTTTGATGTTTCATAAAATACTTCAAGAGACATCCTCTAAGGCTCAAAACCTTAACATTATGGATTATAAACTCTAACCAATGCCCCATGCCCCATGCCCAATGCCCCATGCCCCATGCCCAATGCCCCATGCCCCATGCCCAATGCCCAATGCCCCATGCCCAATGCCCCATGCCCCATGCCCAATGCCCAATGCCCAATGCCCCATGCCCAATGCCCCATGCCCTATGCCCCATGCCCTATGCCCCATAACCAAGGACTTGATGTAAACTTTGTAATAATTGTTGTGTCGTATAGGGTTTTGGCAAAAAGGCTGCGTGTTTATATGTCTTATTTAATAAGACTTGCTCGCTTATTGGCAATCCACTGACTGCAATAATAGGCAGTAGGGGATTCATTTTTTTCAAAGTGTTAATGGTGGTGGCTCCATCCATGTTGGGCATCATCATATCAATAATTGCGGCTTTAATTTCGTTTTTGTGCTGGGCGTAGAGTGCGATCGCCTCAATGCCATCACTGGCAGTAATTGCTTTGTAGTTATATTTTTCTAAAGAGGTTGTGGTAATCTCGCGAATCGAGGCTTCGTCATCGACAATCAAAATCAATTCTTTCTGTCCGGTGAATATTTCTTGATTTTCTTCTTGCCGGATTGCGTCTGTATTCACCGCTGGCAAATAAACTTGAAATTTTGCGCCAATGTTGAGTGCACTTGATGTGGTGATAAAGCCTCCGTGACCTTTAACAATGCCCATTACTGTTGAAAGTCCTAAACCTGTACCTTTACCAAACTCTTTTGTGGTGAAAAATGGCTCAAAAATTCTTTCTAAGGTTTCTTGACTAATGCCAATTCCTGTATCTGCAACGCTCAACAGTATATAAGATCCAACTTTCGCATCAAGTTGCATTTTGGCAAAGTTTTCATCAATGAAAATATTCTTTGCAGAAATGTTTAATGTGCCGCCATTGGGCATAGCATCACGAGCATTTACACACAAATTTATCAATACCTGATGTATTTGGGTGCTATCGGCACAAATATGCCATAAGTCTGATTGAATTTCTGTATGAACTTTAATTGATTTGGGAAATGTTTGCTCGATAATTTGCTTCATTTCCCAAATCTGATGTTTTAGCTGAAGCACAGTGCGATCGCGCAGCGTCTCCTTTGGAGAATCGCCTTCGATTCCCCGCGCAAAAGAAAGCACTTGTTTAACCAAACTTGCACCGCGTTTGGCGTTGTTTTCTACTATCGATAGAACTGCATGACTGCGCTCGTCTGAAAGTTTTGCTTTTAACAGTGGTACTGACATCAAAACCGGTGACAGCATATTATTTAAATCATGAGCAATACCACTAGCAAGTGTGCCGAGACTCTCCATCCGCTGTGCCCGTAAAAATTGCGCCTCTATTTGTTTTTTCTGTGTTATGTCAGTATCTACAACCAAAATGGATTTAGCTTTTTGATGCTCATCGCGAACTAAAGTCCAACGACTTTCAACGATGATTTGTTTACCTGATTTGCTATGCTTTTGTAACTCACCCTGCCAAGTTCCATTTGACAAAACAGCCTGATAAATTTCTTGTTGCAGCAAAGAATTATTATCTAATTGATTAATATTTCCGCCCATAGCTTCTTCTGCTTTCCAACCATAAAGCTTTTCGGCGGTTTTGTTCCATAATAAAATTTTGTTGGATAAATCTCGCACAACAATTGCATCTGTAGAGATATCAAGTAATGCTGCTTGCTCGCGGATTTGCTGTTCTGCTTGTTTGCGTTCTGTGATATCCTCAACTACATAAGCAAATCTTTGGGGGCTATCGCAACATACAGCAATTGAAGAGACAGTTGCTCTAAGCCATTTTTTAGCATCCCCATCGTGAAAATATTCAAAGCTGACAGGCGATCGCCTTTTTGCTGCTTGACGCAAGTGATTAATCCACTCACGTACATACTTTTGAGGTACACCCATATTGCTAGCAAAGCGATTTTTTATCGCTTCGGGAGTGACTCCAAAAAATTTGGCGCTAGCGGCATTATCAGAAATATGTTTGATGTCATCATACCTTAGCTCCACAGTTCCCATCATCATTGGTGCGCTGTCAAAAAAGCTAACTAGGGTAGATTCACTTTCGTGTAGTGCTTCTTTTGCTTGCTTGTAGTCAGTTTTAATGCTTGCTAATTCAGTTAAATTTCGTCGGGATTCTAATTGTCTAACTATCAGACGGCTAATAGTTTTGAGTGCTTCTAACTGTTCGTCATTAATTTGGCGTGGTTGGCTATCAACTATACACACAGTCCCTATCACTTCTCCACCTGGTGTTATCAAAGGTACACCAACGTAAAATCTGACGTAGGGTTCACTGGTGACTACAGGATCTGAAGCATATCGTTCATCAGCCAAGGTGTCCGGAATAACCAAAGTTTCGCCTTGTTCAATGCAAAACGGACAAAACCCGATATCTCTAGGCATTTGTTGTACATCCAGCCCAACTTTAGCTTTGAACCAGTGACGCTTGTTGTCTGTGAAATTAATTAAAGCGATCGCTGTACCACAAATTTGCGCGGCTAAAAATACCAGATCGTCAAATACCTCTTCTGGTGGAGTGTCGAGAATTTGATATTGATGCAGAGCCTCAAGCCTTCTTGCTTCGTTTTTAACAGTTAAAGTATTCATAAAATTTTCCTAACAATTGCTTAATTACAACTTGCCCTTGTCTTATTTATGGTTGTTGCTCGCTTCAACAAGCAGGGAAGCTGTAATCATGGCTTGAGAATGCTGCAAACCTCAAATTTTTCCTTCCAGCCATACACATCTGCCAAAAACTTGCCTTGCGCTTAATTTGCCGACATAGCTAGTAGGGCGATCGCACTGTGCTTAAGAGCTTCAAACAAGTCACTATCCAGATATCTAAAACAGTCAGCAGCTAAGTTCGTCACTGTCCCTATAGTAATATGTCTTTAGGAGGATGACAGATTTCTTGGAAAATTTCCGCAAATGCACCTAATAGATACATCAATTACGTATTTATTGGCTTTTTTTTTGAGAAAAAGGCTGTTAAAACTAGAGCTTTACGTTGAACTACTTAGTATTTATAGCGTAGATGAAGTAATAAGGGGAGAGGGGGGGAGGGGGAGATGGGGAGGAGGGGGAGAGGGGGGCAGGGGGAGCTGGGGGAGCGAAGAAGTAACAATTAACAACTATGTTTCCTCCCTAGCCTCCCCTGCCTCCCTAGCCTCCCCTGCCTCCCCTGCCTCCCTAGCCTCCCCTGCCCCCTGCCCCCCTGCCCCCCTCTCCCCCTTCCCCTTGTCTGTTTAAATTAAGCAGCAGGTAAGCAAAGCTTAAACTTAAGAGTAGATACTGATGCAAAATAAAATGAACTCAGTTAAGACAACAACACCTGCCTCTGCGATTAAACCAAGTGCTAAAGATAGCTTTGCGATTACTTTTGCGCCGTTGTCTGTTGAGGAAGCCTATGCTAAAGCTGACGATCAAGCCAATGGTGCGATCGTGCTGATGAGTGGAATGGTTCGCAATCAAACAGATGGTAAAGCTGTGATGTCACTGGAGTACCAAGCTTACGAACCGATGGCGCTGCGGGTATTTTATCAAATTGCGGCTGATATTCGTTCGTCTTGGTCTGATGTGAGTCGAGTTGTGATTTATCATCGCGTTGGGCACTTAAAAATCGGCGAAATCAGCGTTTTAGTAGCGGTGGGTTGTCCTCATCGCCGTGAGGCTTTTGAAGCTTGCCGTTATGCGATTGATACCCTCAAACATACCGCACCGATATGGAAAAAAGAACATTGGCAAGACGGTTCGAGTAGCTGGGTAAGCATTGGTGCTTGTGAAACTCAAGATTGTGAATAAAGAAAATGGGGAATTGGGAATTGGTAATTGGGCATTGGGCATTGGGCAATGGGCATTGGGCAATGGGCATCAAGCATCGGGAATTGGTAATTGTTTAATGGGCAATGGGAATAAGAGATTCTTTCCAGTTCCCATGCCCCATGCCCCATGCCCCACTCCCCCCCTCTCCCCCTCCCCCACTCCCCACTCCCCACTCCCCATTACCCAGCTTCATAATTTGTTTCAATTATTTACACTTTTCTCTGTTGATATTGCAGTTTGTTAAAGTTTTTTGTATCCCAAAGGACTATTCCTTTAGACTGATCAACAATCGGAAAAGTTGGGACATCCAAACATGCATTCAGTAAACTTAATTTGTCACGAGTTTGTCGTTGCTGTTTCTTTTGTGGCTTGTATTGCTGGTTTGTTGCTTCTGTGGGATCGCAAGCAACAAAAAGATGAATGGGAAGAAACAGAAAGAATTCTGTTGAGAATGAGCTTTACTTACTGGTTAGTTTACTGCGTTGCTTTTGGTATTGAGAAAGTAATTTTACCGGAATGGTCAGCAGTAGTGATGTCGTTGAAAGTGACAACAGCATTGTCATATTTATTAACATTTTCTTGCATTCTCAGTCTGCCGCTACACAAATTTGCAGTGCATCAGGTTGAAGAATAGTTAGAGCGTTATTTGTGACTGGAGACAAATTACTATTACTTTCTCATGGCTTGAGCGATCGCTTGTTCGAGTTTATCCTGATCCAAAGTGGTCAGGATAAACACCTCTTGCACCGTTTTACCGTGACGTGCGATTACTTTAAAACCTCCGCGAATCGGTACAGACACGCGCAATTGCATTTTTGGGCAGTGACCTTTCACCCGTCCAATCACTCCCGGTGTGACAGTTTGCAGTCCCTCGTGCTGGCAGAGACGTTCTAAAATGGGGATAAGACCGGGAATGTGGGTTGAGTGATTCCAAACTAATCTGGCATCAGTAGGTTTGCCCATTGTGATTATGCTGCTTCTAAAGGAGCCATTGTTAAGCCAGCTCGACGCAACTGTTGATGATACAGTTCCGCTGGTTCTTGTGGACCTACCCAAACGATCGCTTGACCTTCATAATGCACCTGGTTAGTCAAATCCCAAGCGCGATCGGGTGTCATCCCTGGTATATACTTTACCAAACACTCAGCCACATGCTGAAATGTATTAAAATCATCATTTAAAACAATGACTTTAAAGTTTGGATAAAGCTTTTGAGTAGCTTGACTAGACCGTTCAGGAGCTACAGTTGGTGCTGTCGCCATCCCGTAAACAGCTGCTGAAAGTCTGGTAATCATACAAGAGGATTTTACAAAACTACACTACAAATTACTAGTTTAGTTCATAGTCGGGCATTGGGCATGGGGCATTGGGCATAGGGCATGGGGCATGGAAACTGGAAAGAATCTCTTATTCCCATTGCCCATTAAACAATTACCAATTCCCGATGCCCGATGCCCAATTCTCCTATTTCCAATCTTCCCAATTTTGATTAAAAATCGAGGTATCGGGGAAGGCAGTGGGATTGCCATTTTGTTCTAACAGACGTTTGACGGCTTCGAGTTGCGGTTCTGGTTGCGGTAAATTGTCTACTAGTTGGTAAGGTGCGATCGCGTTTTTCAAAGCAAATGCAGTAATAGTTCCCGCAGCGGCGCCAGCTGACCATTCAAATGAGTGTACTCGATATGCGGCGGCGGCAATGTGGCTGGTAGCAATACTTTTACCCCCAACTAGCAAATTGTCGATTTTCTGGGGAATCATCGCTCTCAGGGCAATTTGGAAGGGATAAGCTTGTCCGGCGCCGCGTCTTTCACCTGGACGTTCTTTATTACCAGGTGTTTCGGGTGGGCTGTTCACCATGCAGGGATGGAAATCTATCGCGTAGTGACCGATACCTATAGCATCGGGGAAAATAGTGGAACGAGTCCGGCGCATAGCGTTTTGTGCTGGGGTTTGTCCGGAAAGTACGGATGCGGCTTCTAAACCTGAAAGTGCTGCTCGTAACCTGCGATATTCTTTATCTCCCAGTGTTGTTGCGTAATACGGATCGCTGTAATCGCGGCGAGAAATATCGATTTCCCAAATCATAAAGCCTGCGGGTTGTCCCCAACTGGGACGCCCGATAATTCTTCGTCCTTCGCGCATGTAAGGATATTTCGATAAACCATGCACTGTGCCCATTGGGGAATTTAGCCCGGAAAGAAAGCGGTTATTGGGTTGTGGCTGTTTTGTACCATCTCCCAATTGAGAATCTGTCGTCCCGGCTACCAACCAGTAATAATATCCAAAGGCATTTTCTTCAGCTTTGCGTAAAGCGTCTGTCCGCAATCCACCCATCCATCCTCCTGGCTGCAATTGCCCGCTAGCTTGCAACTGTTGACGCGAGTAGATTAAATTATCTTGGGCGGTTCCTGGGCGATAATCGTTACCCCAAGTCCAGTTTTGCATGGAAATGTCCCCAGGTGCAGGATTTGTAAACTTGACACCGCCAAATTGTCCTGGCTGTCCTGGTTGGGGACTCCAAATCCGACGATAGGTGAAAACTAATGGGAAACTTGCCAGCCGCTTTAATTCGTAACTGTAATATGGCGAGTATTGCTGGTAAAATGAAGGCATTGTTTGCGGTTGCGGGTCTTTGGTTGCCTCCATTGCAAAGGTGTAGGTAAAGCCTTGAGGACAATACTGGTCATTTGTGGCACTAGAAGAAGAAGGTTCTAAGTAAGAGCGATCGTCAATACCCAAACGGTAGGGAACATCAGCTAAAGCGATAATTTCGCCGGTTTCGCTGGTGTCTATAACGTACCAATTAGGGGCATTGCTACCTGCTTTACTTGTTTGTTTGGGGACAAAGCGAATAATGTTTTTAGTGAACTTAGATGTATTTTCGTAGCGATAAGCGTCTTCGATGCTTTGAGATAAAGTATAAGTGTTGAGCGGTATAGAAGCAGTTGGTTTGTGTTCGATCGCGATCGCACTATTAATTATTTTGCCATCACTACTAAGTTCCAACTCCTTAATTACGGTGTTTGGGTATAATTGTAACTTGCCTTTACCGCGTTTTTCCGCATCTTTGAGCATCTGGGTGAGGATTTCATGTCCATCGCGGGGAAGAAAGCAAGATTCGCTTACCCAACAGTTACCAGGGTTAAGTTTGCCATATTTCTTTTCAATCCGGCTTCGCAATTCTAGATAACCGCGAGAGTAGAATTGTTTTGCGCGTTGGGTTGGACGTTCATCTAACGCAGATGTCCCTTGAGAAGAAATTTGTCCTCCCAACCAATCGGTAATTTCTGTGTGACAAACTGTTCTACCCGCAAGTAAAGCTTCATAAGCTGTCGCAACCCCAGATAATCCACCACCGACAACCAAGATGTCACAATTTACGGTTTTGTCTGGGTTTCTGGGTGGTGCAGCGATCGCACCATAAGATGCGAAAAAGGTAGATATTAAGCCAAGACTGATAAAACGTTTCATACTTCGAGAAATCCGTTCAACTCCTGTGTCACCATTTAGACGCTACCACTTAGCAAATGTTCGCTCAAGCTTTTTTGGGAAAAAAATGTGTTTGGTGATGGTGTGAGCGATCGCCTAAAATTGGCACATGGAGACTTTAACAGGACTTACGCACTCCTTCATGGAAAAACGAACCGCAAAGACGCGAAGGACACGTTCGCCCTTGGCGTCTCCGAAGGAGAAGAAATGAGAGTTTGAGAGGTATTTTGCGTAAGTCCTATTTAATATTAAGTCCGTTTGCTGCCGTCATAATACTCCGGAACCCCACCTTCTTTTGGCTGCCGCCAAAAGTCCCCTCCCCGCTTGCGGCTATGCATTACCGGGATCTTTCTTAACATAAGCTGTAACAGTTACAGGACAAAGGCTCTCAAAATATCCATGATTGGGGAGACTTGACAAGATAACAAAGATGTAGTGATGGATGAAATGAGATAAAAAGAGCGATCGCTAACTAGAGACTGAATCAAGGGAATTCGAGTGAAGCAATTTCCAGGTTGCGGCAATATCATGTAATCGTCGCAACCCACGCCAAATAGTTTTAACTCCAGGTTCTCCATCACCTTTGCGACCCAAAAAACCGCCAAGGGAAGCAATCATTCGTACAGCATCCCGTAAAGAAGGTGGTTGTTTCGGTGGTAGTGGAGTTTTGTGGATTGTTGCACACAATGACGAGCCAGCGCCGTGGGCGGGTTTCCCGACTTGAGGCGACTGGCGTTGCCATTCATGTGTTTCTAGAACAGTATTACAAACTTGTTCAGGATTGATTCTGGCTTCATAGGTCAACCATAGTAAACGCCAAGCGACGATGGAATATGTGGCTAATGCCATCTGGATTCTCCGGGCTGTCTCTAATTGTAGTTTCTCAATAGAACAACCGCTCTTTAAGGTGTAATGATAACGTTCAATTAACCAACGATAACTGTACCAACGTACACAACGTACAACATCATCAAAACCATTGATATCCAAGGTCGTCAATAGTAACCAGCTAATTGGAGTTATTCCTGGTTCCGGATTTTCTTCAACTGCCAATATCACTTGTAAGCTTACAGGTTTTAGTTTTGAGCGTTGTTTGTGGTGTAGTGGTGGCTGAATCTCGAAGCAAGCTGTCTTGAGTGTCAGTTTTGCTGTCCGGGCTTGGTGTTCTGGATTACGGTGTATATCGAGTGTGAGAACCCCACAACATTGTGTTTGAGCAATCGCTTGATGTAAATATTTAGTTTGATGATTCACATTTCGATTATGGGTGGCGCGAATCAATAAATCAGAGTTTTCACGACGATTAAAAGCGATTAAGTCAAAGATATCTCCTTCTCGGTCAGTAATTGTAACTACCTTTATTTCTTGTGGTATTACTTCCTCTGTTTGAGAGTAGGCATCAAGCCAACGTTGGCTCTCTTTATCTTTAGTCTGTCGATGACGTCGCTGTTTAGCAATGCCTTTACTTTCAACTGGTCGTGCCCATACTTGTTGGTCTAGTAATCCTAATGGTACTCCTTGTGTGCTGGTAACCAATGTTGAATGCACTTTTAAACCGATTTGTGTTGAGTTATCTAGAAAACCAAGTCCTTTGGTTGCTGGATGATGACTAAAGTTGAGGTCTGTGGTGTCTTGAATTGCCAAGACGACGTTGTGTTGTTTAACTCTTTGTATCGTCTTTTCTCTATGGGCAAACTGGATATCACTGGGCTTTATATATGGTGAATTCCAAAAATCATATGTTGCTTTTGTTGCTGCTTTTGTTCGTGATGCTTGCGGAACACTTTCACCCGGTTGTCTGGCCAAGTCTTCCACTATCCTTATCAATCGCTGTTTGCGACGAGAGTCTCCCAACTGTGCCTGTTCGAGTTCCTCTGCTGCCCACCTTTGCATCATCCACCCCTTTTAACGATCGCCTCTAGTTCTCTCCTCCTACACATTTTTTCTTCCCTTTGTCAATCCCTCCTGACCTAGCGACCCTTATCATCCTTATACTGTCCTGCTTTTGTGATTGTTAAGAAAGATCCCGGTAATGCATAGCCTACTAGGGGAGGGGATGCGCGGGGTGGGGTGCTTCTTGAGCGTGGATAATATAACTAATTACCCGGACTGGATATAACTAGGTTTAACCGATGGCTTCATTTCCTCCTAACCGTGCTACTACTTTGAAAGCAGCGTTTCGCGCTTGTGATGTCGGACCCTTGGTTGGTGCAGATATTGAGCGATATTATGTAGACTTGTCAGAGGTTCGCAACACAGAAGCAATTGAAAGTGTTAACACTCAGTTAGAATTTCTCGAACCCGCAGAATTTTGCAGCATATTGTTTACTGGGCATCGGGGATGTGGTAAAAGTACCGAACTAAGGAAGATTCAGAAACGTTGGGAAGTTAAATACAAAGTAATTTATATCGAAGCGGATGCGGAAATTGATATTTTGGATGCTGAATACACAGATTTATATTTGGTAATTCTTAAAAAAGTTGCTGATGAACTAAATAAATTAAATTTAAAGTTTGACGCTCAACTTTTACACAACTTTGAAACTTGGTTTAAAGAAATTACTCAAGAAACAGAACAAACAGTTGAAAGGTCTGTTAGTATCAGTGCCAGTGGTGAAGCCGGAGGACAAATTCCCTTTATTTCTAAGCTTTTAGGAAAAATTCAAGCGCAAATTAAAGGAGCTGATAAACAAAAGCAAATAATTCGCCAATTATTGCAAAAAGATATTGGGCGTTTGCAAGCGGATATTAATTTATTATTGGGTGATGCTTTCGTTAAACTAAGGCAAAAATACCCGGAATATGAAAAGGGATTTCTAATTATATTTGATAACTTGGATCGGGTTCCGCCCAATGTTGCCAATCATTTATTTTTTGACTATTCGGAACAATTGCAGAGCTTACATTGTACGATTGTTTTGACAGCACCAATTTCTGTAGTTTATTCCGAAAAAAATTTAAGTAACGCCTTCGACACACCCAACATTGTGCCAATGGTAAATATATATAAATTAGAGCGGCAACGCTGCGATTTAGAATATAATGATGTAGGCATAAAAGCGGTTGCGAGTTTGATAGAGCAACGAGTTGACATAGACGCTGTATTTGAATCGCGTCAAGATTTGCTCGAATTAGTCAAAGCTAGCGGTGGTCATGTACGTCAATTAATGCGAATAACCGCAAAAGCTTTTCTCACAGCAGCAACTCGGAAACATAATCAAGTAACTACCGATGATGTTACTTATGCGATTAAGCAAGAGCAATTTAACTTTGAGCGGAGTATCCCGACAGAACTTTATTCTGAATTAGCCCAAGTGTGTTTAACTAAAGATGTTCCTAAAGATGAAATTGGACGGTTGATGCTGTTTAGTCTTTGGGTATTTGAATATAACGGCAAAACCCGCTGGAATTATATTAACCCTACTGTGAGGCAAAGCAATGCCTTCCAAGAAGCCCTACAATTCATTAGAGCAAATCCCTGAGTTTAATTCAGAGAAAGAAAAGTTTTTGACGCTTAATCAGCAGTCCTTAGCAGAACTGCTGACATTTATCGATTTTGCTGATGATAAGTTAACAATCGGTTTTGTAGAAATCAACTTTGCTAAAGATAGAGATGCTTTAATTAAAATCCTACAGAATCATCGGCAATGTCAAGACATACAATTTAAAATCTTGAATTTTTCTAAAGAATTGCGGTTTCTGCGTGATGCAATTGTTGAAGAATTAGCTGGAATAAAAATTGAAGATAATAAAAAGTTAGTTGTAATTCTTATCGGCTTAGAAAAATCAATAGGAATGTCTGGGGAATATCCCCCTGTATTGCAAGACCTAAACTTTGTCCGCGATGCTTTTACAACTAGCGTTCCTCATCCTATTTTATTATTTTTACCAAATTATGCCCTGACTCGCTTGGCAAAATACGCCCCAGATTTTTGGGCTTGGAGAGCAGGAGTTTTTCATTTTCAAACAGATGAAAATACCAAAAATTACGCTATTGAACAAACGCTTGACTCTGAAAAAATAAGAGAAAGTTTTGAATTAGCAGAGAGACAAGAGCGCATTGATTTACTTCAGCGCTTGTTAATGGAATACAGCCCGGATAATAATCATCAAGCATCAACTAATATACGTGGGTGCATTAATATTTTAGAAGAGCTAGGAATTGTCTATCGCAGCATTGGAGAAGTAAAAAAAGCAGAAGATTCTCTCAGAAAAGCTTTATATTTGGTTGATGAGAAGCAAGAGTTAGCTCAAGAAAAATCCAGTATTCTCCACAATTTAGGTTATCTTTATGATGATTTGGGGAAAATAGATGAAGCGATCGCTCTTTATAAACAGTCTTTGGAAATAACTGAACGCATTGGTAATCTTCAAGGGAAAGCAGCGACGTTACACTGTCTTGCAATTATCTACGCTAATCGTGGGGATGTGGATGAAGCGATCGCTCTTTATAAACAGTCTTTGGAAATATTTGAACGCATTGGTGATGTTCAAGGGAAAGCAGCGACGTTACACTGTCTTGCAATTATCTACGCTAATCGTGGGGATGTGGATGAAGCGATCGCTCTTTATAAACAGTCTTTGGAAATAAAAGAGCGCATTGGTAATCTTCAAGGGAAAGCAGCGACGTTACACTGTCTTGCAATTATCTACGCAAATCGGGGGGATGTGGATGAAGCGATCGCACTCTTCCAAAAATCTTTAGAAATTAATGAACGCATTGGTAATGTTCACGGTAAGGCGATGACTTTGTGGTCGTTAGGATATTTAGCACAAGAGCAAGGAGATTTTGTGACTGCAATAAACTATTTACAGCCATCTTTGGAAATATTACAACGGCTGAAATCTCCTGATGCAGAGAAGGTTAGTAAAATCATTGCCAAAGTGCAAGAAAAGGTAAAAAGTAAAACAGTTGAATAGAAAGCGCTGCATATTTTTATTTATCTGAGAACTGATGGCTGCATAAGGCACAAAATTTTAAATCAAAAAAAGGTAAAAGAGTTAGGGATTAGGGCATAGGGCATAGGGCATTGGTCATTAATCCCCCACTCCCCCACTCCCCCACTCCCCCACTCCCCCACTCCCCCACTCCTCCACTCCCCCCACTCCCCACTCCCCACATGTCAAATTCGTATCGTTCAGAAGATGTACAACAAATTCTCCAGCTAGCCATGACACAAAAGGCGGAAGGTAGAGATTTTTCCCGTCAGGAATTGTTAGAAATGGCGGCAGATTTGGGAATATCTCAAGAAGCGATCGCTTCAGCAGAAAAACAGTTAATGCAGGAATCAGAAAAACAACTCGCAACGCAGGCATTAAGTAATATGAGTAATAGTCGTCGCCGCAAATTTAAGACACATCTTTTTTTGTATCTCATCATTAATACTTTCTTAGTTGTGATCGATTTTATGACAGATGGTAACTTAAATTGGGCTTATTGGTCTATTTTGGGCTGGGGTTTAGGACTGGCTTTTGATGCTTTTGATACTTTTTATGGTTCAAAGGATGAACGATAATATACGCAAAAATGAAAAAGACCCTACAGGCTAGAAGCCTGGGGCTATACAAACAAAGCCTGCGGAGGCAGGCTAACATGATTTTAGTCCGCGCAGGCGGACTTGGTACGCGCAACGCCACACTATGCGCGGGTGTCGGTGACAAAATTGGGATGCTTCAATCAGGACTGCTAGATTAGAGATAGGTTCGCCACTAAAAAAACTCACCGATGGATACGGATGGTTTGTATGAAGAGCAAAAAGCAGCTCGTCTACTCTAACCTAGCCTGCGGCAATCAGCCTGGAGCGCGTTTAGAAAAATTAACTCAAGGTTGCTCTAGGCGCGTTTCTGCTTTAGTCTTGAGAAGCGCTGTTATTTTTTCCACTTTTGTGCTGTCTGTTGGTGTTGCTAGAAGTCAACCTGCGTCACAGGTGTCTCCCCAGCAAACGCCAACGACTATATCGAATCGAGAAGAGGTGCGAATTCAACAGCAAGTGCAATCTGAAGTCGATCGCGCTTTAAGTCGTAGAACTATCCAAAGCAACGTCTGGCTAGTTATATTAACTTTACTGCCAGTGAGTGCGATCGCTTCACTTTGGCTATTTCGTCAAGCTGTAATTCGTGCGATCGTCGATCGAGCGATGAAACAGCTACAGCAAGTTGAACAATTACAAAATCAGTTAATCTCTGTTAAACAATCAGCTGAAAATATTATACAACAAGTTAAAGATATTACCGATGATTTAGAAGCCGAAGCCGCAGCATTACAAGAAAATATAAAATTAGAAAAAGATACTTTTTCTGGATTTACATCAGAATTATTAGTATCAAAAGAAAACTTATTAGCACAATTAGAAGCTCAAATTCAATCGACTCAACAAAAAGTAGCAAATTTAGAATTTGATTTTGCTTCTCAACTATCTAAGTTACAGTCAAATGCTCAAAGACAAAAAGATATAACGTTAGAGAATTTAGTCAAGTTAGAATCTGCGGGCACAGATAAACTTTCAGAATTACAGTTAGATGCTCAAAAACAACAAGTTCGCATCCTGGAAAATCTACAAAACATCGGGTTAGAGTTTACATCTCAAGTATCAAGATTTCAGTCAGAGACGCAACAGCAAAAAGATGTAACGCTGGAAAATTTACAAAGCATACAGTCATTGACATCACAAGTATCAAAAATCCACTCAGAAACGCAACAACAAAAAGATGTAACGCTGGAGAATCTGAAAAAGCTAGAAGCCGAATTGCAATCTCAAATATTAAAAATCCAGTCAGAAACGCAACAGCAAAAAGATGTGATGCTGGAGAATTTACAAACGTTTACATCTCAAATATCAAAAATCCAGTCAGAAACGCAACAACAAAAGGAACTGACGTTAAAGAATCTGAAAAAACTAGAAGCCGAATTGCAATCTCAAGTATTAGGAATCCAGTCAGAAACGCAACAGCAAAAAGATGTAACGCTGGAGAATCTGAAAAAACTAGAAGACGAATTGCAATCAGAAACGCAACAGCAAAAAAATAAATATGTTGAAAGGTTAGAAAAAACGTATTTAGAATTTCAAGAAAATGCTGAACATCGAAAAGAGTTAATTATAGATAAGTTAGAAAAATCAGGTTTAGATTTTATTTCTGAATTACAAAATGCAGAACAAGAAAAGTCTATAATCAGGAAAAAGCTAGATAAATTAGAAAAAGATGTAGCTAAACTTTCTAAATTACAGATAAATGCTGAACAAAGAAAAGAGTTAATTATACAGCAAGTTTCGGAAAGTTCCCCTCCATTAATTCAAGAAGCCGTAAATCGTGCAGTTGAAGAGAAAATACACTCTTCTAAACAGCCAGAAGTATTAGAAGAATCTGTATCTCCTCGGCTGAAATTAACTGCTGATGATTATCTGGAAAAAGGAGATGTTCTCTTATCAGAAAAACGCTATGAAGACGCGATCTCAGCTTACAACAAAGCAATAAAAATCGAGCCTGAGAAAGCTGTAGCTTGGTTTAAGCTAGGTATTGCTAATTCAAAGGTGAAACGATACAAAGACGCGATCGCCTGTTATGACAAAGCAATAGAACTGAAACCAGATTATCATCAAGCATGGCGCGATCGCGGTGTTGCTTTGGGAAATTTGCGATCGCCAAAAGAAGCTTTTATCTCGTTTGATAAAGCCACGCAATTTAAAAAAGATGACGCAGTAGCGTGGTTTAATCGAGGTTTAGCTTTAGAAGAGTTGGAAGAATATGAGCAAGCGATCGCTTCTTTTGATAAAGTTATAGAGTTAAAGCCAGATTCATACAAAGCTTGGAATCACCGAGGTTATGCTTTAGTTAGGTTAGGACGTGATGAAGAAGCGCTTTTATGCTTCGATAAAGCGCTTTCAATTCAACCTGACTATGCTAATGCATATTACAACAAAGCAGCCTGTTACGCGCTGCAAAGAAAAGTTGAATTAGCCTTAGAAAATCTGCACTTCTCAATTGACTTGAATCCAAGTTATAAGCAAGATGCAGAAACCGACATAGATTTTGATGAGATTGCACAAGACAAACGCTTTCAAGAATTAGTTGCCTCGCTTGCCACAGATTAATGTGATTGTTGCATTTAATTTTTGCTTGTGAAGTCAGGTGCGTAGGAAAGCGGCTTGTCCTGAGACATTAAATGACGATGTAAAAATTATCGATTGACTCAAACAAACATAATGTCAACTGGGCTAATACTTGTTACACCATCCATTTTGGCGATTAGTTCATCATTGAAACTATAACCAACAACGCCATCATTGTCTAAAAAGATTGATAGTCCTGTACTATTTTCATTTGGTCTAAAGATGTAATCGCTAAATTTACCTTTTAGAACCATAAAGTCTTGATTAAAATTAAAATCTGCAATTAAGGCATAATCACCAGTTCCCGATGTGCTTGAGTTTTGGTCGTTATAGTAACTTCGATAGGGGTCACCCAAAACAAAAATATCTACGCCATCTTCACCTATTAAAACATCAACTTCTCCAGAAACAAAACTTGCTCCATAACCATTAAGTACATCCGAACCAGCACCACCGAAAAGTAAATCATTACCTGCATCGCCAATTATCACATCCCATCCTTCATTACCTAGTAGAAAGTCATCCGACGCTGTGCCAAAAAGTTTGTCATCTTCTGCTGTTCCTTCAATTCCCTTAAATTCAGATGTTTGGGTTAGTGGATTATTGGCAAAATAATTATCTATGGATCGAGGCTACGTTGACCAAATTCCAGCGGTTTTGCTTGGTCGCCAATATTTTCCATTATGTCAAAACGGCTTACCACCCGCGTCAGCCTACCTCCAAACAGTTCTCCTAAACCACCCGAACGATTTTGAAAAGGTGGTACAACAGTGGGTTCTATTGACTCAAAATCAATAACTCTAACGCCAGAATTAGACATTACTGCTTTTCCTTATGGGTAAATACTAGATTTATTGAAACATTTTTTATTTCGGAATAAGATTACCATGCTGGCGTAATTTTGATACTCATTATTCAATAAGCCTTAATAATGCCAAAGCTCCCGCACGGGTACTTTCATTTCCGAATTGTTGCTGCATGTAAGGAAATAAGCATCTTTGAGATATAGCACAACAAATTGACTTATGCGATCGCCTACCCCGCATTTCTCACAAATCCCGCGATGTCTGCGACGAGCTACGCCTAGGCACTCCTCAGAATCCTTACCTAGAAGATGTTTCGGGCATTTTTGACAGGTTATTTTTTGATGCAGTCTTGGCAAGAGGTAGTTTTTATACATTTGTGTACTTTTTGACAACTTACGCACCATTTACTCTTAAATCTAAAATAGAGACTTTTATATTTTGCACTAATCCCAAGAAAAAAGTAGAGACGTTCCGGATCAAACTTCTCTATCCCATCATTCGCAAGAAAAATAAAAACTATGAATATTGCTGAAAACAATAACAATAAAATACCAAATAAGAAGCTTGTATTAGTTGGATTTATTTCAATATTTATATTCACAGGTGGCTTGCTTGGCTGGATTAAATTTAAGCAAGAACAAGAGAAAAAAATTCAGCAATCTCAAGCTTTGTTGGCACAGGCATGTCAAACTGATATTTCTGCAAATAGTAATTTTTTAGATGCCTCAAAAAAAGTTAATGAAGCAACCAGACTTTTATACAGCGTTCCAAATATACCAGGTTTAAGTTATCAACAAGCCCAAACCAAATTGAATAATTTTTCTACATGTATAAAAACCGTTAATGCTAAAGAAAACTTTTTTGAAGCAAAAAGGCTGAGTAGAAAAGCTTTTTTGTTTGATGATGAAATGACTTTTTCGGTTCAAGAATGGGAGGGTATGCGCTCAGATTTGGAAAATTCTATCGATTTATTGAAAACTATTCCCAATGATGTAAATACTTATCCTCAATCTCAAAAAGCGCTAAAAATTTATCAAAATCAATTTTCAAAAGTGAACCAAAGACTTCAGCAAGAACAAACAGCCGTTAACGCTTTTAATCTTGCCGAAGATTTGAAGAATGAAGCCGATCAACTGACTCGGAATTCCCCAAGTTTAGAAACTTTAAATGAAGCAGAATCAAAAGTTAAAGATGCTATTAAACTTATAAAAACTATTCCCCCAGGAACAACTGTTAGCCAAAAAAGTCAAGATACTATATTAATCTATCAAGATAAAATAGAGGGTATTCGTTATCTAATTGGTTCGAGATTTCTAGAGCCATTGGTGAAGCTATTTTCTACATTTGCTGATTCGCTTAATAGTAGAACTGAATATCAAGATTATGCAAACAAAGTTAAGAATTTAAATAAAAAATTTACTGATATTCTCAAAGAAGCTCCAGTTACAAAAAATCATCCCAGTGCTAAAGGGTTGAAAAGTGCTTTAAATAGATATAATGATGCTTTAATTGTTTGGCAATATTGCCAGCAAGGAAAATGCCAGAATTCTTTATCTGCTGGGATTATAGAATTTAGAAATGTCTTATGGATACCTGATTCTTTTAAAATAAAAAATGTTCCGTTAACTAAAAAATATAAGCTGAAAGAAAGTTCTAATATATTTACGCAAAAATTCGTTCAATTAAATCAAGTCCGTTCAGCTATTTGGGAGCAAGCAGAAAACGATATCCAAGAAGCTCAAGCACAAATTTAAGTTAAGTTAAACTGGGGCATGGGGCAATGGGCAATGGGCAATGGGCAATGGGCTGGGAATAAAAGATTTTTTCCATACCCGATGCCCCATGCCCTATGCCCTATGCCCAATAAGAGTGTTCAATCGCAACAATCATCAAAATATTCTGTGTTATCTATGCGATCGCACTCATATCTGCCTTTAATCTCGTGATTGTAATATCTGCCAATTGAATCAGCGTCATGTAAATCTTGCCAAGTATCCGCTTCTACCCCCGAATACTGATAAACTGCGCCGTTGTGAAACTCAACTTGCAATAGTTGTTCGTTTTTGTCGTATCCTATAGATGCAGCCATTGATGAATTCACACTTAACATGGCAATTGATTCCTCTTCTGCGGTCAGTGCAGGAGAATCAGCGATAATTTCGTTTAAATCTTGCAGTCCGTCGTAAGCTTGTATAGGTGCAGGAATTTCTACAAATTCTAACTCATCGCCTCGGTCAAGTAATAATTGCAAGTATCCTTCAGAATGAGCGATCGCTATTAAACTGCTCAAGTCCACCTTAGATAGCTTCATTAATTTTACTCTCCTACTGACGTTGAGGTACAATGTGTTAAATCTTATATAGTATATTTGTACTATATAAATCTTCCTTGGTCAAGCTTTGCAATATAAAAATTTGAGTAATACATCCACTTCAGCCTAGTTTCAAACTTAATTGAGTAAATTTCTTAAAGCCTAAAAATTCGGCTTTACGAGTGAGGTTTTTCGCCATAAATTCTCGATATCGTTGCTTAAATGTAAGGTACGACATAGTATTTAGCATTGAATCATATGCATACAATTAACTTTAAGTCAACAAAGCCAGCTTGGGCAGGTGCGATCGCTCAACCCGCACAAGAATTTTCTCCCACCCAACTGCAAGTTATTTCTGGAAAAATACCCGCCGGATTGCGCGGTACACTCTACCGTAACGGTCCTGCACGCTTAGAACGCGGTAATATCCGCATGGGACATTGGTTTGATGGGGATGGGGCAATTCTTGCCGTATATTTCACCTCGGAAGGTGCGACAGGTGTTTATCGCTACGTGCAAACTGCTGGTTACAAAGAAGAAGAAGCAAAAAATCAACTGCTTTTCGCTAACTATGGGATGACTGCACCTGGGGCAATTTGGAATACATGGTTGAAACAATTTAAAAATGCTGCTAACACCTCAGTATTAGCACTGCCAGATAAACTCTTAACATTGTGGGAAGGTGGTAAACCTCACGCTTTGGATTTGCAAAATCTGGAAACTTTCGGCGAAGATAATTTAAGTGGATTAACTGAGGGTTTAAGTTATTCTGCACACTACAAACGCGATTTACAAACAGGGGAGATTTTTAACTTTGGTGTTACCCCCGGATTAAATGCGACGCTGAATATTTATAAGAGCATAAGCACTGGCAAAATAATTCAAAAATCGCAATTTCAACTTGATGGTACACCATTGCTGCATGATTTTGTTTTAGCTGGGAAATACTTAATATTTTGCATTCCCCCAGTGCGGATGAATCCTCTTCCGGTATTGATAGGATTAAGCAGCTACAGCGATGCTTTGGAATGGAAACCTCAATTAGGAACTCAAATATTAGTTTTTGCTCGCGAAACATTAAGCTTAGTCAGTCGCAGTGAAACTGAACCTTGGTATCAATGGCATTTTAGCAACGGCTATATTGATGATAGCGGTTTGGTGAATGTAGATATCGCTCGTTATGAAGACTTTCAGACTAACCAGTATCTCAAAGAAGTAGCCACAGGAGAAACTCATACACCCGCAAAGAGTTCATTATCAAGATTGCAACTTAATCCCCAAACTGGGAAAGTTACCGCAATTGAGCAAATATTAGATAGATACTGCGAATTTCCGAGCGTACCACCGCAAAACGAGAGACAAGCTTCTCGCTATACTTATCTTTCCACATTTCGGCAGGGAACAGATATTAGTCAAGAAATATTAAACACGATCGCTCGTTTCGACCATCAAGCCGAAAAATTAACGTCTTCCGATTGTGGAGAAAATCGCTATCCGAGTGAACCGATTTACGTTGAAGATGCGGAAAATCCAAATCAAGCTTGGGTGATAACAGTTGTCTACGACGGCAATATTAATAATAGTGAAGTTTGGGTATTTAATGCAGATAGACTAGACGAAGAACCGATTTGTAAACTCAGATTACCCAGCGTCATTCCTCACAGCTTCCACGGTACTTGGAAACCAGCTTAGAGGAAAATTGGTAATGGGTAATTGGTAATTGGGTAATTGGGCATTGGTAGTTATTTCCATTCCCGATTCCCGATTTTCTATTCCCGATTCCCTATTTTCTATTACCCATTACCCATTCCCTATTACCCATTACCCATTCCCTATTACCCAATCCAAAATCGATATGATAGCCATTACAGACAAATTTCAAGTTACTTGGGAAAAATTACCTGATGATTTTGTATTACCAAATGAACCAGTGGATAATATCAATCAACCTCTTCTCGCGGCAGCTTTAACACAAAGCTTGGAAATAGCCGGAAGACTGCCAAATACAGCATTAATTACAACAAATTACGGCATTTGTGCTACTGTCAATGGCAAAATGGTCATTAAAGCTCCAGATTGGGGATATGTGGCGAATATCCGCGTTTCTAGAGAAGAAGTGAAACGCAGCTACACTCCCCAATTACAAGGAGATATTCCGGTAATTGTGATAGAATTTCTCTCAGATATAGAAGGTGGAGAATATTCTGTCAAACCGACTTATCCACCGGGAAAATGGTTATTTTACGAACAAGTTCTCAAAGTGCCGAACTATGCCATTTTTGAACCGGATACAGGCACACTTGAAGTTTACCGCTTAGACGATGGCAAGTATCAACTACAACAGCCTGATAATAATAACCGTTACGCGATCGCAGAAATGAATCTATTTCTCGGTATATGGCAGGGAGAACGGGAAAACCGCACAGGTTATTGGTTGCGGTGGTGGGATGAGCAGGGGAATTTGCTGCTGTGGGGTTTAGAAAAGGCTGAACAAGAACGACAACGCGCTGAACAAGAACGACAACGCGCTGAACGATTAGCAGCGCAACTACGAGCAGCAGGTATTGAACCTGAGGCATGAATTTTGTAGTTGGCGCTTTAGCGCTAAAGCGCAGACTACAATTTTAACCCGAAGGCGATCGCTTTTACTCTATAAGTTAGTTCTAAAAAGCAGGAAACCTTTTTTTCAAACATCTCTGTGGCGATTTTTACAATAGACATCTTGGAAAATGAATTATGACACAGACGTAACCCAAGCTAAGAGACAATTCATGAATTGTCTCTACATAATTTATGGAGATGTCTAATCGGTAATCTTCCCACTTTCAAAGGAGTATTCACTGTTTAGGACACATAGCAGGAGTAGACACCAAATTGTCAGGAGTAGCCACCGACGCATTAGAAATAAGAGTAACTTCACCCGTCCTATTGTTAAATACCCAACCAGTAGCAGGAATAATCTTCATAGCATTAGAAGCTTTCTTAATTGATTGGGTGATGCGATCGCTCCTTTGTTTGCTAATATTTCCATTTTCTAAGCTCCCTGCCTTCTCCACTGCGGATGAAAGCCGCGTATCTTGCCATACCACATCATTGGTAAGAAATTCATCCGGACTAGGAGGTAAACCCCCGCGTCCGGTAACGATAAATTGATTGTCTTGTGTCCCATCAGCAGCACAGCCAGAAGCAATTAAACTTGAGGCATCAACTGGATTTGTGGGCAAGACAACCAAACCAAGGCTTGGGTTTATTTCGGTGTTTAATTCTACAGTATTGCTTAATAAAGGATTTTGCTGAGAAATTGCCGTGATGTCGCTTGTTTGCAGCTTACCTGGGTCTAATTCAGATGATTCCTTAGGTTGCAGCAGCCTGACTAATTCTGCACGAGTGCGTGGCACCAGCCCAAAAATCCCAGAGGATGTAATCTTAACAATACCGGCTTTGTCGGTGAATGCATTTGCCGTGATGTCGCTATTTTCATTAGGGACAGCAACGACAAAGCCATTAGGAGCATTGATAGTAATGTTACCGGCATTTCCACCAGCCTCGTCAGTACCTGCGCTGGTAGTTATACTGCTATTATTACGCAGTAGTAGGATGTCTCTCACATTCAGAGTGATATTTCCACCTTCACCGAATGTAGTTGCAGTTGTGATTGTTCCCTGTTTGTCGAGAAAAATCGAGGGAGATGTAACATTAATGTTGCCACCGCTAGCTGTTGCGTTACCTGTACCTGTAACGCGAGCAAACAAGCCACTGTTAGGACTATCATTATCAATTAATCGTGTACCATATCGGTCAACCCGCGCTTGAAAGGTAGGATTGCTGCCAGAGATACTAACTCTTTCATTGGCATTGACGGTGATGTTACCTGCACTGCCACTGCTAAAGGCACTAGTAACAAGTTGACCCCCACCAGTCAAATCAAGAGTATTAGTGTCAACTTTAATATTGCCTCCAGAACCAGCGCTTCCACTTCTAGCACTGACAACTCCTCCATCTGATACGCTCAAGTTATCAGCATTGATACTGATATCACCGCCCTTACCAGTAGCATTTTCTTCACTACTAGTAATCAACCCACTAATCAAATTTCCTTGCTCTGGATTGACACCAGAAATGTTCACATCAGAAGCGTTGATTTGAATACTGCCCCCGTTATTTTCTCCCAAGGTTCTAGACAATATTTCCGCACCATTGATTAAGGACAGCGACCCCGTATTAATCTTGATGATGCCACTATTCCCCTGTTTGAAGGTATCGCTGGCAATAAAGCTTTTGTCAAAAGAGACAGTATTTTCAGCATCAAATATCACGTTACCAGCACGCCCTTGTCCAGTAATAGTGGTGTCGAGAGTACTATTAGTTAAGGAGATTTTTCCGGCTTGGATGTTGATTTCACCACCACTGCCCGCTCCGTTATCGCCTACTTTGGTGTCAATAGTACTATTGGCAATATCTACAGAATTATTAGCCTGCAAAGATACTCCACCGGTGTTTCCCTTTCCTAAAATGCTGGCACTCAAGTTAGCGCCATCAGTTAAGGAAAAAGACCCGGCTTTGATATTAACGCCGCCAGTATTGCCCTCGGCTTCAGGATTCACATCGCTGGCGATAAAACTATTATTGGCAATATCTACAGAATTATTAGCTTGTACAAATACCCCTCCAGCATTTCCCACTCCATAGGTGCTGGAACTGACGCGGGCATTATTTAACGACAACGACCCGGTATTAATATTGATAGTGCCGCTATTGCCAATAGGTTGAGAAAAACTATTACCCACATTATTAGAGATAGAGCTATTTGCAATTGTGATTTTGTCTGTAGCATTGAGCGTGATATCTCCGGCACGAGTACCAGCTGAATTTATCCCAGCTAAAAGGTTACTTCCTCCCAAAATATCTAAATTCCGGGCATTGACTGCAATACTACCCCCACCCTGTCCAGTTACATTAACAGTAGCTCTATTTGTCAGGGATACATTGGCTCGCGCCACGCTATCAGGAAAACTCAAACGGAAATTATTGTCATCCATATTGAGTCCTACCGTTCCGGTTCCCGCGACTCCTCCCAACTCGACTCGACCACCCGGAGCAGTTAACCCTTTGCCATCCAAGGTAACATCACCGCCCACCAACAACAAATTACGATTATTAACAGATAAAACACCCCTTTGTTCAATAGGCTTAATTGGCTGATTTCCTATTTGATTGAATAGAAGAGCAGAAGGATTTATCGTCAATAATGCCGGATTATTCGGCGCAGAAGCACTGAAAAAACCTTGATTGCCAAACCCGATGGCATTGGCTGTTGTCGCCACAAAGGAACCACCAACGTTTAAACTGGCATTCGGACCAAAGACGATTCCTTGAGGATTAATCAGAAATACGTTAGTGCCATTAGCGCGAATAAAACCATCAATGTTAGAGATTGACCCACCCGTTACCCGACTAATAATGTTCTGAATGTCAAGAGCGTTGTTGAAGAAAGCAGTGCCACCAGTAGGGACAGAAAACTCCCTAAAACTGTGAAACAAGTTGCTTCCAGCTTGAGTTCCACCAGTGATATTAAAGGTATTGCCTTCTAATTTGACGTTGGAATTAATTGGTAAAGTTGTATCTGGGACTATTTGTTGTTGAGCCACAGCAGGCTCTGTGACGCTCAGACAACAGAAACTAACGCTAACAATCCAAAAGCCGAGAATGTACTGTCTCACGATGTTCATTGCCTCAAATGTTACATTGATGAGCGATCGCCAGCGCCACAACCAGACGGTACAATTTGGTATTCAATTGTGTAGTTTATGCCATCGTCTGTAAAGGTCATCTCCTGCGGAGGTGGAATATACTGAGCAATTGCAACTGTTTGCTCACCAATAATTCCAATTTCAGAAGCTATTGGGTTGCTCACCGTGCCAACAAGTTGAACGCTGACTGTATTCTTAAAACAGGTTTTCATATCCAGAGGAATTGGATTTCCCGGATTCATCGTGTAGGGATCTGAAATCTTTCCTGTTTCTTTGATGCGTACATATACATTGCTCACAGGGGCATCTGATGTTATAGATGTTAACTGTAATAAGTTTCCCTTCCGCCCCCCCGGGTCGGGGTGATAACCCCCTTTCCGCAACAACGGCGGTGTTTTTATCTGTATGTCAAAGGGTGTTTCCGTGTCCTGAGCTACAGCATAATATCCACATGAGGCGATCGCACTCGTAACTACAGCTATTCCTAGCCCTAATTTCCAACTCCAACTTTTCCAACTTGGAATCATATGAAAATTTCCTTGCTCCAAAGCAATAAGAGTGAAGCTAACTTTTAGCTAATTGAGCAATCAAAATCAACACTAATCAAATGGTCAAAACTTTACGGAATAAAAGTTATCAGTTTCTATTTATATATCGGGCAAACCCTCAGACTTTTACTCAAAAACCCGGAATTTATTCACAAAACTTTACGCCTTTGTCCTCGATCTGCTCAGATGCCTTGAATGCAATATCCAGCCTGAGGGCGATCGCCCAACTCCACGCACTTATTTCTATACTTTAATAGAATTGAGATAAAGCCTATATACTATTAAACTGATTAGATAATTCCCTATGACCACATCTGAACGCCGCTATCACATCACCACCTTTGGTTGCCAAATGAACAAAGCCGACTCAGAGCGCATGGCTGGCATCCTAGAAGACATGGGCTTTGAGTGGTCTGAAGATCCAAATAATGCTGATTTAATTCTTTACAACACTTGCAGTATCCGCGATAATGCTGAACAAAAAGTATATTCATATCTCGGTAGACAAGCAAAACGCAAGCACGAAAAAGCGGATTTAACTTTAATAGTTGCCGGTTGCGTTGCTCAACAAGAAGGCGAAACCCTGTTGCGACGAGTTCCAGAATTAGACTTGGTAATGGGACCGCAACACGCTAACCGTCTCAAAGAGTTGCTAGAGTCGGTATTTGACGGCAATCAAGTTGTAGCAACAGAGGCAGTCCACATTATCGAAGATATCACCAAGCCGCGCCGTGATAGCAAAGTAACAGCTTGGGTGAATGTAATTTATGGCTGTAACGAACGCTGTACTTACTGCGTTGTTCCTAACGTGCGCGGTATCGAACAATCGCGCACACCCGAAGCAATTCGCGCCGAAATCGAAGAACTAGGACGCCTTGGTTACAAAGAAGTCACTCTACTCGGTCAAAATATTGACGCTTACGGCAGAGACTTGCCAGGAACCACGCCAGAAGGTCGCCATTTACACACGTTGACAGATTTACTATATTACATTCATGATGTGCCGGGAGTTGAGCGTTTACGATTTGCTACCAGTCATCCCCGTTATTTCACTGAGCGTTTAATTAAAGCTTGTGCTGAATTGCCCAAGGTGTGCGAACATTTCCACATCCCCTTTCAATCTGGGGATAACGACGTGTTAAAGGCGATGTCGCGGGGTTACACTCAAGAGAAATATCGCCGGATAATTGATACAATTCGCCGATATATGCCGGATGCGTCAATTAGTGCGGATGCAATTGTCGGTTTCCCAGGAGAGACAGAAGCACAGTTTGAAAATACGCTGAAATTAGTAGAAGATATTGGCTTTGACTTGTTGAATACAGCCGCATATTCGCCACGTCCTGGGACACCAGCAGCTTTGTGGACAAATCAATTAAGTGAAGAAGTAAAAAGCGATCGCCTGCAAAGACTAAATCATTTAGTTAACACTAAAGCTTACGAGCGATCGCAACGTTATTTCGGACGCATCGAAGAAGTGTTAGTAGAAGACCAAAACCTGAAAGATAAAACTCAAGTTATGGGACGCACACGCGGTAATCGTCTCACCTTCTTCGCTGGTGATATTACTGAACTCAAAGGACAGTTAGTCAAGGTGAAAATTACCGAAGTTCGAGCCTTTAGCTTGACAGGGGAACCGATAGAGGTGCGACAAAGTGTGTCAGTTTAAAAGGTCGGGAGTTAGGAGTTAGGAGTTAGGAGTTAAGAGTTAGGAATTAACAGTAAATATTTATACTGTTAATTTGCCAATCAAAAGGCAGTGCTGACTTTGACTAAATCATCTAACTCTTGCTGCATTTGACTTCTGACTAACTCATAACAAGCGTTAACATAAGAGCGATCGCTTGCTGCATCCCGACCGTAACGTTCAAAGACAATCGGTGGACAAACTCGCGTATGTATAGTTACAGGCAATGGTATATTAGGTAAAGCACCAATCGCCAATCCCCAAGGCAACCCTAGATAAATCGGGAATACCTCTGGATCTAGCCCAAATAGCCAAGGCATCCCCGATTCATGCAATTGCTCTAAAATTTTGTATAAGTCAGCCAGCACAATCAGCGTATCGTGGGCACCGACGGAAATAATCGGCACAATCGGTACTTGTTCGCGCAGCGCTAACTTGATAAATCCTTGATTGCCAGCAAAGTGAATTTGATGGCGCAGATTGTGTGGTCGAAAAAGGTCTTGCGCTCCACCAGGATATACAAGTACGCTGGCTCCAGAACGCAAAGCAGCGATCGCCATTCGCGGATGAGCGATGATTGCTCCCAACCTCCCTGCCAGTTCTGCTGTTAGCGGAACCTGCCAAAAGTAAGGATGCGCTAAACCGTAAACTGGTCGCTCAACACCAAATCGTAGAAACCAGTCATACATTACCATATACATGTCAGGAGATGCCAGTCCCCCGTTATGGGAACCGACAATTAAAACCTTGGACTGGGGGATATTTTCCCAACCACTAGTTTCCACTCGAAAATAGTAGCGATACAGCCACTCCCACAGCGGCATCATAAGTTGGATGAACCGAGGATCTTTTTGTTCCAAAGACCATCCAGGTTTTGTTTTTAAGTAGTGTTGTTTTTCTGGCATTAAGGCATTTTAACAAAATTGCTCACTCGACCTTAACAAAGAAGACAGGGGGACAGGGGGACAGGGGGACAGGGGGACAGGGGGACAGGGGGACAGGGGGACAGGGGGACAGGGGGACAAGGAGACAGGGGGACA